>JAVEES010000368.1 GCA_030840285.1 Pseudonocardiales bacterium | reverse complement strand
TGCCGATCGCTATCAAGGCGGCCTTCGGCGGCGGCGGGCGTGGCCTCAAGATCGCCCGCAACCTGGAAGAGATTCCGGAGTTGTACGACAGCGCGGTACGCGAGGCCGTCACCGCCTTCGGCAGGGGCGAGTGCTTCGTGGAGCGCTATCTCGACCGCTCCCGCCATGTCGAGGCCCAGGTGCTTGCCGATCAGCACGGCAATGTCATCGTCGTGGGTACCCGCGACTGCTCGCTGCAGCGACGCAATCAGAAGCTGGTCGAGGAGGCACCCGCGCCATTCCTCACCGACGAGCAGCGCGAGCGCATCCACACCTCGGCCAAGGCGATCTGCAAGGCGGCCGGCTACTACGGCGCGGGCACCGTGGAATACCTGGTCGGTAGCGACGGCGTGATCAGCTTTCTCGAGGTCAACACCAGGCTCCAGGTCGAGCACCCGGTGACCGAGGAAACCTCAGGGCTGGATCTGGTCCGCGAGCAGTTCCGGATCGCCGACGGCGAAGTGCTCCGCTTCACCTCCGATCCCGAACCGCGTGGGCACGCCTTCGAGTTCCGCATCAACGGTGAAGATCCCGGACGAAACTTCCTGCCCGCCCCCGGCGTTGTGACGACTTACCGGGAGCCGGCTGGGCCGGGCGTCCGGGTCGATTCGGGCATCGAGGGAAATTCCGTGATCGGCGGCGCCTTCGACTCGTTGCTCGCCAAGCTGATCGTGTGGGGCGAGAGCCGGGATGAGGCCTTGGCCCGGTCCCGGCGTGCCCTAGCCGAGTTCGTGGTGGACGGCATGGCGACCGCGCTGCCCTTTCACCGGGCGGTGGTCGTGGATCCGGCCTTCGCGCCGGCCGACGGTGCCCCGTTCACCGTGTTCACCCGCTGGATGGAAACCGAATTCGACAACACCATCCCACCGTTCACCGGGGCGGCCGAGGCAGAGGCCGAAGCCGGCGCGCGCGAGACGGTGGTCGTCGAGGTCGGCGGCAAGCGGCTCGAGGTGTCGTTGCCCTCCGGTGTCTCCTTCGCGGGCGGTGCTGGCGGTGCTGGCGGGTCGGCGAAGAAGGCTGCCCCGAAGCGCTCTGCGTCGAAGAAGGCTGGCGCCGCGGTCGGAGGCGACTCGCTGACTGCGCCGATGCAGGGCACGATCGTGAAGGTGGCGGTGGCAGACGGCGATTCGGTCGCCGCCGGTGACCTGATCGTGGTGCTCGAGGCGATGAAGATGGAGCAACCGATCAACGCCCACAAGTCCGGCGTGGTGACCGGGCTCAGCGCCGAACCGGGTGCCGTGGTGACGTCCGGATCGGTGCTCTGCGACATCAAGGACGCCTGAGCCGGCCCAGCGGGTGCTTCAGCTCGCGGCAGCCGCCATGCGGTATCGCTGACGGTTTGGCCGCGACAGCTTGGCGCACGGCGTTGGCAAGGTCAAAAAAACGGGCCACGGCGGGCGGCATGCGCCGCGCCCGCCGTGGCCCGTGTCTTGAGGCCGGCTGCCCCGCTTGTCCGGAGGCCGGGAGCTTACGTCGTGAGACTAGCCCTGGTTGAGGACGGCCTCGATCTCGAGGTGGATCTGGATCTTATCGCCGACCACGACGCCGCCACCGTCCATCGGCATCGAGATGTCGACACCGAAGGCGCTGCGGCTGATCTCGCCGGTTGCCGAGAAGCCCGCGCGCTGGCCGCCGTAGGGGTCGGTGGTGAAGCCGTTGAGCTCGAGCTTCAGGGGCACGTTCTTCGTGATGCCCTTCAGCGAGAGCTCACCGTCAAGCACGAAGTCGTCCCCTGCCGGGGCGACCGACGTGGACTTGTAGGTCATGGTCGGGAACTTCTCGACCTCGAAGAAGTCTGCCGAGCGGATGTGGTCGTCACGCTGGGTGTTGTTGGTGTCGATCGATGCCAGCTCGATCTCGGCGGTTACGCTGGACTCGAGCGGGTTCTCGGCGGTCACGATGGTGCCGGAGAAGGTGCCGAATCGGCCGCGAACCTTGCTGACCATCATGTGCCGAACGGTGAACGACACGTCCGTGTGCGCAGGGTCGATCGACCAGGTGCCGGCGATGTAGCCAGGAACCGTGGTAATGGTCTCCGTCATGGTTTCCTCCATTGGTTTAGTGTTCAACTCTTGCATCGTCAACTATATGGGAGGGCCAGTCATTCCCGAACCGGTGTGAGCTAGGCCATGCAACGGTGCAAAACTGGACGCATGAGCGTCGAACGGCCGCCGTTCGGCCAGTGGCTGAAGTACGCCGTCGGAGGCAAGCTGGCCGACCGCTACGACGAGTGGGTGCTGCAGGATCTGACCGGGCCGGATTGGCGGATCCGCGAGGCCGGCCGGATCATGCTGTTCGCGGTGATCCCCGTTCTGGGCCTGCTGATGTTGCCCGGCCCCATCGATATCCGGATCTACACGGCGCTGTTCGTGGTCCTCGGCCCGCTGTTCGTGGGATTTGCCTACGGCGACGAACTGAGGGACCGCAGGCTTCGCCAGCACGGCCTATTACCGCCCAACGGCCCGGACCCGTACTAGCCGTTTCCGTGCGTACTAGCCCCCTCATCCCGTTGATAGCACCCCAGGATTCCGCTGATCAACTCGCGTTTCGCGCTGTTATAGCGACATCAAACGCGAGTTGATCATGGAGAAAGGGGGCGGCGGCGAGGAGCTATAGCGACGTCGGACGCGAGTTGATCATGAGGAGGCGGGCGGCGGCGCGGCGCGGCGAGCTGCGATCTTCTCCAGCATCTCGATCCGACGCTCTGCCAGCGCGATCATCTCTGAGGTCCGAGCATCGACGTGCGCGGCGTCGGCCCCGGGCGAGAAGACCATCGCCCAGCCGTCCGGACCCTCCAGCGCCGGAACACGCTCCACGAGCTCCTGACGCGATACGTGGTGCACGCCGTCGAAGACGTAATCGCTCGTCACCACCGCGACGACGACGTGTTCCTCGGGCAGCCGTCCCACGTAGGCGACGATCGCATCGGCATTGTCAGCGAAGACCCCGGCCGCGCGAATCGTCCGGCGGGATTTCTCAATCTGATCAGGCGAGATGTCCATGGCAGTTCCTAGTCCAGATCATCGTGCCGGCTGAGTTGCCGGGCAGCCTCGGTGATCGAACCCGAGAGCGAGGGGTACACGGCGAGCGAGGCAGCCAGCTCATTCACGGTCAGGCCGAGCTGCACCGCTGTCGCGATCGGCAGGATGAGCTCGCAGGCCTGAGGAGCAACCACCGATCCTCCGATGACCACACCGGTCGCCGGACGGCAGTAGAGCTTGACGAAACCGTCGCTCAGGCCCTGCATCTTCGCTCGTGCGTTGCGGGCCAATGGCAGCATCACGGCGCGGGCGGGAACCGTGCCGGAGGTGACCGCGGAATGGCCGATGCCCACCGTCGCGATCTCGGGATGGGTGAAGACATTGGCCGCCACCGTCTTCAACCGCAGCGGCTGGACAGCCTCGCCGAGGGCGTGCCACATCGCGATCCGGCCCTGCATCGCAGCCACCGAAGCCAGCAGCAGCACACCGGTGCAGTCACCGGCGGCATAGATTCCGCCGACAGCTGTGCGAGAAACACGATCGACCGGGATGAACGCGGAGTCATCGAGGCTGAGACCGACGTGCTCCAGGCCCAGGCCCGCGGTGTTGGGCACCGAACCCACGCACATCAGCACGTGCGATCCGGTGACCGTCCGGCCGTCGGTGAGGCTGACCTCGACCGTATCGCCGACCCGCTTGACTCCCTGCGCGCGCGCCTGCTTCATCAGCGCGCCGCCGTGCTCGGTGAAGACCTTCTCGATGACGTCCGCCGCGTCGGGGTCCTCGCCCGGCAGCACCTTCTCGCGGCTGGAGACCAGCGTGACGGGCACGCCCATCTCCGAATAGGCCGACGCGAACTCCGCGCCGGTGACGCCGGATCCGATCACGATCAGGTGCTCGGGCAGCGCAGTCAGGTTGTAGACATCGCGCCAGGACAGAATCCGCTCGCCGTCGGGCTCGGCCCCCGGCAACACCCGCGGGGTCCCGCCGGTAGCCAGCAGCACGACATCGGCCTCGATCCTCTCGGCCGCCGAGCCGCCGGCGTCCTGCACGATCTCGATCGCGAAGGTGCGGCCGGCCTGGTCGGCTGCGAACCGGCCGCGACCGCTCAGCACGGTGACGCCCTCCCCGACCAACCGGTCACGGATGTCCACCGACTGGTCCTCGGCCAGGGCACGCACGCGGGCATTGACCACGTCCAGCTTGACTGCCACATCTGTCGCCGCCGACGAGCAGACTCCTAGAGCCGGAGCGTCGCGGAAGGCTGTCACCTTTTCCGACGTGGCAATGAGCGTCTTGGACGGCACGCAGTCGTAGAGGACGCATGCGCCGCCGACCCCGTCCGTCTCGATGAGGGTCACTTCCGCGCCGAGGCCTCTGGCCACCGTCGCCGCCTCGTAACCGGCCGGTCCACCGCCGATGATCGCAATCCGGGTCACCCGGCCATTGTCCCGGTAATGCCGGTCACGTCACCCGCCGGGTCCGCGCGGGCTCCCCGCGACGGTCGCGATCGATCGGTACGCTGTGCCATCGTGCCCCTCTATGCCGCCTATGGATCGAACATGGATCCGGCGCAGATGCGCAACCGGTGCCCCCACTCGCCGTTTGCGGGTACCGGCTGGCTGACCGATTGGCGGCTGACGTTCGGCGGTGAGGAACTCGGCTGGGAGGGCTCACTCGCGACCCTGGTCGAGGAGCCGGCAAGCCTCGTCTTCGTTGCCCTCTACGACATCACCGACGCGGATCAGATCGCGTTGGACAAGTGGGAAGGTGCCGACACCGGGCTTTACCGGACGTCGCGGCTGCGGGTTTCCACCCTCGAGGGTGACGTGCTGGCCTGGACCTACGTGCTCAACGGCTACGAGGGCGGCTTGCCGTCGGCTCGCTACCTCGGTTTGATCGCGGAGGCCGCAGAGCTAGCCGGGGCGCCCTCGGAATATGTCAGCGAGCTGCGTGCGCGGCCGTGCCGCTCGATCGGCTTCTAAACCGATCCGCTTCTGCTCGCCTCTCCCGCTTTGGGCGTCCCGAACTCCCCTAATCCGGCCCTGAAATGGGATCTGGGGACGCCCAAAGCGGGGTGAGCGGGGGGTCAAACGGGGGGTCAAGCGGGACGCCCAAAGCGGGGGGTCACCGCATGGACCAGAGCTCGTCGAGGATCGCCGTGGTGAAGCGAACCCCCACCGCCAGTGCGGACTCGTCGATGTCGAAGGTCGGCTGGTGCAGATCGCCGCCCGTGGTGCCCGGAGTCCGGACGCCGAGGCGCGCCATCGAACCCGGGACGGAGCGCAGGTGCCAGGCGAAGTCCTCACCGCCCATCGACTGCATGGTGTCGGCGACGGCCCCGGAGCCGAGGGAGTTCATCGCGGCTCGGGTCTGGATCGCCACCAGCCCGGCATCGTTGACCACCGCTGGCACGCCACGCTCGTAGAAGATCTCCACGGCAGCCCCGGTCGGAGCGACCACCAGCTCGACCAGCTCCGACAGCAGCGGCTCGACCTCGTCCCACAGCTGGGTGTCGAGCATCCGCACCGTGCCGCGCAGCAAGGCGGTCTGCGGGATCGCGTTGGCGGCCGATCCCGCCGAGGCCGCACCCCACACCAGAGACAGCGCCGAGCGCGGATCCACCCTGCGGGACAGCAACGCCGGCAGTTCGGTGATCAACAAGCCCATCGCGTACACCAGGTCGGCGGTCAGCTGCGGTCGCGCCGTGTGCCCGCCAGGTCCGTGCAGCCGGATGTCGATCTGGTCGAAGGCCGCCGTGATCGCACCGACCCGCAGCCCCACCAAGCCGGCATCGAGCTTCGGGTCGCAGTGCAGGGCGAAGATCTGCTGGACGCCTTCCAACGCGCCGTCGTCGACCGCTGCCATCGCCCCGCCGGGCATCCGTTCCTCGGCTGGTTGGAAGATCAGCCGCACCGAGCCTGGCAATCGCTCGACGTCGGCCAGGACGCTGGCCACCCCGAGCAGCACCGCGGTGTGCGCGTCGTGGCCGCAGGCGTGGCAGACCCCTTCGTTCACCGACGCGTATGGCACGGCCTTGCGGTCGGGCAGCGGCAACGCGTCGATGTCTGCACGAAGCGCCACGTAGTCCGGACCCTCACCAAGGTCGCACAGCACGCCGGTACCCACCGACATCCGTTTCGGCGCCAAACCGAGATCGGTCAGCACCGAGAAGATGACGTCAGAGGTGCGGTGCTCGGCATAAGCGGTCTCAGGATGAGCGTGCAGGTCGCGGCGCCAGCCGATGACGTCCTGGCTGTGGCTCTCAAGCCATAGCCGGGCGCGCGCTGACAATAAGGAAGCGTCCTGCACCCTAGGCAGCGTAGTGGGATCGTGTTACCCCGGCAGTACGGGGTTGCCATCGTCCACGAAGCGTGGGCACGGGTCCTGGACCAGCTTGCCAACGGCTCAGGCGATGAGAACCTTCGCGAGCTCGGTGAAGCCGGGGAGCAGGTCGGTGCCTTGGGGGGCGATGAGTTGGATGCAGACGTGGTCGGCGCCCGCGTCGAGGTGTGCCGTGATCCGCGACGCGATCTGATCGGGGCTACCGAGCGCAATCAGTCCGTCAATCAGCCGGTCGCTGCCGGAGCCGGCGAGGTCTTCCTCGGTGAAGCCGAGGCGGCGCCAGTTGTTGGTGTAGTTCGTGAGGTTGAGGTAGTAGCTCAATGCCTTGCGGGCTAGCGTGCGCGCACTGTCCAGATCGGTGTCGAGCACCACGTGCTGTTCCGGCGCTAGGAGCACGTTCTCTCCTAGCAACTCGCGGGCCTGGCCGGTGTGCTCGGGCGTCACGAGGTATGGATGCGCACCGGCGGTCCGGTCGGCAGCCAGGCGCAGCACCTTCGGGCCGAGAGCGGCCAGCGCCCGCTGACTCTTCGGCACACCGCCCTCGTCCAGCCCGTCAAGGTAGGCAACTAGGGCGTCGTAGGGCTTGGTGTACCGGCTGGTCGCCTCGGGGTGCCCGGCGCCGACGCCGAGTAGGAACCGTCGGGGATATGCCGCGGCGATTCGGTGATAAGACGCGGCGATGATTGCGGGATCGTCCTTCCAGATGTTGACGATTCCGGTCGCTACGGTGAGCCGGCTGGTTGCGGCAAGGGTCCGCTCGACACCCTCCAGGTCACCGCCGGGGGAACCGCCAATCCAGATCGCGCCATAGCCCAGCTCGTCCAAGCCGCGAGCTAGCTCGGGGGTCGGCGCACCGCTGGTCCAGACGCCGATCCTGCCGAGGTCAGGGTGTTCGCTCACGGGTCCTCCTTGATGTTCTACGTCATCGCTTACCTCAACTTGAGCGCGAGGCCGACGGTCTGCTATTCCCAGCCGAAGCATCTTCGCCATCCATGCCGGGCCGTTCCGCTGAGGAATCCATCACTGGGACGGTCTGGGCGCGCAAGTCAGCTCCAGGACTGCGGGTCAGGTGACGTTGGGCGGTGATGACGGCGATCACGACAATCGCTGCTCCGACGGCCTGCCAGGGGGTAAGGGATTGGCCGAGGAACGCCCATCCCAAGACGGTGGCGACCAGTGGACTGCACAGGCCGAGGAAGGTGACATTGCCGGCCGACAACGTTCGCAGGCCTCGAAACCACAGCACATAGGCGATTCCGGTGCCCAATACCGCGAGGTAACCGAATCCGACGATGTTCTTGGCCGACAGATGCTGCGGGATTCCTTCGGTCACGAGGGTGAGCGGTAGAAGCATGGCGCCGCCGGCGACGAGTTGCCAGCCGGTCAGGGTGAGCGAGGACACCCGGGGCCGCCACCGCTTGGTAAGTACCACTCCCGTTGCCATGAACCCTGCGGCCGCGAGTGCCGCAACGACCCCGACGGGATCGAGCTGGGCATCCGCGCGTAACACGAGCAGGGCGACGCCGAGAACGCCGACGAGGGCGATCAGTATCCGGGCCGGCGTGAGCCGTTCGCCGAGAAGCCTCGCGGCCAACCCGGTCACCATGAGCGGCTGCACTGCGCCGACCGTCGCGGCGACCCCGCCGGGCAGACGGTAGGCAGCGACGAACAGCAATGCGAAGAATCCACCAATGTTCAGCGCGCCCAGTACCGCTGCACGCCACCACCACGATCCCTCCGGCAACCTGCGCCCGAGCAGCACAAGGACGAGGCCGGCGGGCAAGGCACGCATGACAGCGTCGAGCAGTGGGCGTCCGGGCGGGAGCAGCTCGACCGTGATCAGGTACGTGCTTCCCCAGATCGCCGGAGCGGCGGCGGTGCGGAGCACGGAACTCGAGGAATCGCTTAGCACTAAAATAAAGTATCACAGCGCTAAGCTTCTTCGGTATGCTCGGCGGCGTGCGTGACGATGTGGATGTCATCCTTGAGCAGTGGGCAGAGGCCCGGCCGGACCTTGACGTCTCACCGATGGCGATCATCGGCCGGATCTCACGGCTTTCCCGGATGATCGACCAGGAACTCAAACGGACCTTCGCAATGCACGGACTGGACGCGCCGAGCTTCGACGTCCTCGCCACCCTGCGACGCGCTCTTCCCGATCACTCGCTCTCGCCCGGCGACCTGATGCAGACGGCGATGGTGACCTCCGGAGCCATCACCCAGCGGCTCGACAAACTCGAAGCCAGGGGGCTGGTGACACGCGCGCCCAGCGCGGTCGACGGACGAGGTTCACGGGTCACCCTGACCCCAGCCGGTCGACGTCTGATCGACCGTGCGCTGCCCGATCATTTAGCCACCGAGCACCGAATCGTCGAAGGTCTCACCTCCAGGCAACGCGCCATCCTCATCAATGCCCTCCAAGGGATGACCAGCGAACTCAATGCAGGCATCGGCCAGCGACAAGCGCGTCGCTGACCACCATCGCGACCGGCGACCGCCATTACCAGTCCCGCGGGCTGGACGTGACCGAAGGTCTGCGACACAGGCC
>JAVEES010000353.1 GCA_030840285.1 Pseudonocardiales bacterium | reverse complement strand
CTCGGCACCTCCGAGGACGAGGCGACGGCCATGACCGAGGGGCTCGAGGTGCAGTCGATCGACCTGGACCCGGACGTGCTCGACGAGGACGAGGGAGGGGTCCGATGAGTCTGCTCGAGGTCGATGACATCGAGGTGCGCTACGGCGCCATCCGCGCCCTCAAGGGGCTCACGTTCCACGTCGACGAGGGCGAGGTCGTGGCGCTGCTCGGTGCGAACGGCGCCGGCAAGACGACCACCCAGAAGACCGTCTCGGGCATGATGCGGCCCAGCCTGGGCCAGATCCGTTACGACGGGCGGCGCATCGATGGCATCCCCGCCCATGAACTCATCAACCTCGGTATCTGTCACGTTCCCGAGGGCCGGCGGGTGTTCCCCCGGATGACCGTTGCCGAGAACCTCGAGATGGGGGCCTTCCGGTTCAAGCGGCCGGACGAGAGCGTGCTGGCACACGTCCTGGAACTGTTCCCTCGTCTGCAGGAGCGCATCAGGCAGCCGGCGGGCACCCTGTCGGGTGGTGAGCAGCAGATGCTGGCCATCGGACGGGCGCTGATGGGCAAGCCCCGGCTGTTGCTGCTGGACGAGCCGTCAATGGGTTTAGCGCCGCTGGTAGTCAAGCAGATCTTCGACATCGTGCGAGAGATCAACGCCGACGGGGTGACCGTCCTGCTGGTCGAGCAGAACGCGGCGCAGGCCCTGGGGCTGGCAAATCGCGGCTACGTCCTGGAAACCGGCGAGATCGTGCTGACCGGCAGCGGGCGCGAATTGCTGGCCGACGACAGGGTCCGGGCCGCCTACTTGGGCGAGGAAATCGCGTCGTAGAGTTGTCGTGCGCGCCGGACACGGATTGTGTTCGGCACGTAACGGAAGGTTTCGGCGTTGTTTTTGGTAACCCGTACCCCTTTTGGACAAGCGGTTCGCACGCTATGGTCCTTGCGGGTTTTGGTTTCGCAGATACTTCGCCTGTCTCAGAGTGCATCCGATAGCTCAGCGGTTTTCATGTCTGGAGGGGATCGTGTCGCGTGGCAACGTGCGGGTCAGGCCCGCTACGCCGTCCGATATACCTGAGCTGATCACTCTCTCCGAGGACAACGGCGTTACCGACCACATCGGTCGCCGCGGTCGCAAGGGCGATAACACGGCACTGGCCGACCGCTATTCGCAATTGCTCACAGACCCCGACCGCCTGGTCCTCGTCGCTGTCGAGGAGGAGCACGCCAAGCTGGTCGGCTTCGCGGTGGTGCTGGAGGAACTGGTCGGCGTGCTGGCGCCGACCGCGACCATCTACATCTCCCACCTGCTGGTCGCGCCGTCCTACCGGCGGCGCGGGACGGGACGCGCGCTGCTCACCGGCGCCGTCCGGCACGCCGAGGATCGCGACATCGACCATGTCGTGGTGGGCGTGCAGGCAGCAGCGCGCGACGCAAACCGCTATCTCGCGCGTCTGGGCTTCGCCCCGCTGGTGGTCCGCCGGATCGCCTCGGTGCATGCACTTCGCCGCTCGCTTGGCATCGTGGACTCCATCGACCGGGTTGCCCTACGGCGGCGGCGAAGCGTCCGCGGCGTGTTGCCGAGCCGGGTCGTCGGCCGGGGCGCCTGATCGAATTCTCACACCCTTGCCCTTGCGTCGCTTCCGATGTGATAGGCAGGGGTCATGATCTCCTCTTCCCAACAGGCGCTGTTGGATTCCCTCGACGAACGCTGGCGTGGCACCGAGGAATTGCTGACGCCGCGGATGGGCATCGAAATAATCGACCGGGACCCGGCGCACTTCGTCGCCACGATGCCGGTGGCCGGAAACCGGCAGCCCTACGGCCTGCTGCACGGTGGGGCCTCGGCGGTGCTGGCCGAGACGCTCGGTTCGTTGGCCGCTGCTCTGAATGCCGGCCCTGACAACATCGCCGTAGGCGTCGAGCTGAACTGTTCACATCACCGATCGGCGACCGAAGGCTTGGTTACCGGCGTGTGCACACCGCTGCACCTGGGACGGACGATCTCGAGCTTCGAAATCGTGATCAGCGACGAACGGGACAGGCGGATCTGCACGGCACGGCTGACCTGTGCCGTTCGCCCCGCCCACCGGGCAGGCCTGGCCTCACCCGCCTGAAGGCTTGCCCCACCCGCCTGAGCGGCGAACCTGGCCCGGCTGAGCGGTGATGGGCTGTGTCAGGGGCCGCGCCTAGACTCGGGCACCGTGAGCGCACCCACCAGCAACCTCGAGTCAGCCGACCCCGCGACGGGCAGGCCGCGCCTGCTGCTGCTGGACGGGCACTCCCTTGCCTACCGGGCCTTCTTCGCGCTTCCGGTCGAGAACTTCTCCACCACCACCGGACAGCCGACCAACGCGGTGTTCGGGTTTACCTCGATGCTCATCAACCTGCTGCGCGATGAGGATCCGACCCACCTGGCCGTCGCTTTCGACGTCAGCCGCAAGACGTTTCGCAGCGAGCAGTACGTCGAGTACAAGGCCAACCGGTCCTCTACCCCTGAACCGTTCAAGGGCCAGGTCTCGCTCATCCAGGAGATCCTGACCGCGCTGCGCATTCCAATGCTGTCCGTCGATGGCTACGAGGCCGACGACGTCATCGCGACGCTGACCACCGAGGCCTGCTCGCACGGCCTGGACGTCCTGATCTGCACCGGTGACCGGGACGCGCTGCAGCTGGTCAACAGCCAGGTGACGGTGCTGTACCCGAGGAAGGGCGTCTCGGAGCTGACGAGGTTCACGCCCGAGGAGGTGCAGGCCAAGTATGACCTGAGCCCGTCGCAGTACCCCGACTTCGCGGCGCTGCGCGGTGACCCCAGCGACAACCTCCCAGGCATACCCGGCGTGGGAGAGAAGACCGCGGCCAAGTGGATTCGCGAGTACGGCAGCCTCACCGGCTTGGTGGAACACGTCGACCAGGTCAAGGGCAAGGTCGGCGAGGCGCTTCGCGAGAACCTGGGCTCGGTGCTGCGCAACGCGAGCCTGACCAGGCTCGTCCGGGACGTGCCACTCGAGCTTGGGGTCAGCGAGCTCGGCCGACTCTCCTGGGACCGTGACGAGGTCCACCAGCTCTTTGACAACCTGCAGTTCCGGGTGCTGCGCGAGCGGTTGTTCGCAACCCTCACCACCGCTGAGCCTGAGGCGTCGGAGGGCTTCGAGGTCGAGGTCACCCGAGTGCGACCAGGAGCGGTGGGTGCCTGGCTGGATCAGCACGCGCGTGACGGACGCCGGGTGGGCGTCTCGTTCGCCGGAACCTGGGGTCGTGGCAAGGGCGAACTGACGTCGGTGACGCTGGCCGCCGGCGACGGTGCCGCGGCGTGGTTCGAACCGGCCGAACTCGACGCCGCGGACGAGGCGGTGCTGACCGGTTGGCTGGCCGACGCCGACATTCCCAAGGCGGCTCACGACATCAAGGGACCCTTGCTGGCACTGCGCGAGCGGGGCTGGCAGGTGGCGGGAGTGCGCTCGGACACCCAGCTCGCCGCCTACCTCGTTCAGCCAGGTCAGCGCACATTCGATCTTGCCGATCTGGCGCTGCGCTACCTCAAGCGTGAGCTGCGTGAGGAATCCGCCGGCCCCGCCGGTCAGCTCACCCTGGACGGCGGACTGGACGAGTCCGACGACGCGCGGGCGCAGGTCGAGGCGGTTCGAGCCATCGCCATTCGCGACCTGGCCGACGCCCTCGATGCCGAACTGGCCGGTCGCGGCGGCACCAACCTGCTGACCGACCTCGAGCTGCCGCTCACCTTCGTGCTGGCCGACATCGAGGCGACTGGGATCGCCGCCGACGCAGACCACCTGGCAGAGCTGCAGTCCGAACTGGCAGCGGGCGTCAAGGACGCCGAGTCCGACGCGCACGCGGTCGTCGGCCGCCCCTTCAATCTCGGGTCACCCAAGCAGCTTCAACAGATTCTCTTCGATGAGATGGGACTGCCCAAGACCAAGCGCACCAAGACCGGCTACACGACCGATGCCGATGCCCTCGCCTGGCTTGCCGAAACCACCGAGAGCCCGCTCATCGAGCATCTCCTGCGGCATAGGGAGGTTTCGCGGCTGAAGTCCGTCGTCGACTCGCTGCTGCCGATGATCGACGAGCAGGGGCGGGTGCACACCACCTTCAACCAGACCATCGCCGCGACCGGCAGGTTGTCCAGCGTCGACCCCAACCTGCAGAACATCCCGGTGCGCACCGCCGAGGGGCGCCGCATCCGTGAGGCCTTCGTGGTCGGTAGCGAAGCCGGCGCCGCCTTCGAATCGCTGATGACCGTGGACTACAGCCAGATCGAGATGCGGATCATGGCGCACCTGTCCGAAGATGCAGGTCTCATCGAGGCATTCACCTCGGGCGAGGACCTGCATACCTTCGTCGCGTCGCGGGCGTTCAGCATCGATCCCGCCCAGGTCGACTCGGACCTGCGGCGACGGGTGAAGGCGATGAGCTACGGCCTCGCCTACGGCCTGTCCGCCTACGGCCTCGCGCAGCAGTTGAAGATCACGCCCGACGAGGCCAAAGGCCAGATGGAGGCCTACTTCGCCCGCTTCGGCGGCGTCCGCGACTACCTGTACTCGGTGGTGGAACAAGCGCGACAGACCGGCTACACCGAGACCATCATGGGCCGCCGCCGTTACCTGCCGGACTTGAACTCCGACAACCGCCAGCGCCGCGAGATGGCTGAGCGGATGGCTTTGAATGCTCCGATCCAGGGCAGCGCCGCCGACATCATCAAGGTGGCGATGCTCAACGTGCGGCGATCCTTGGCCGATCAGGGCCTGCGCTCCAGGTTGCTGCTGCAGGTGCACGACGAACTGGTGCTCGAGATCGCCACCGGCGAACGAGCCGAGGTAGAGGCGCTGGTCCGCCGGGACATGGCGGCGGCCATCTCGTTGAAGGTACCGATGGAGGTCAGCGTCGGCGTCGGGCCCAACTGGGACGCAGCCGCGCATTGATCAGGCAGCCGGCTAGTAAGGATCGGGCGTGGAGTTGCCGAAGAGTCGCGCCACGCGCAGCAACAGCTTGATCGCGATGTTGCGCAGCCACCACGGCAGCTGAGCGAGCAATCTGAGCCGGTCGCGGGAACTGGGGCAGCCGAGCTGGCACCGCGCCAGCGACGTCGTCCGGTCCAGATAGCGCAACCGGCGCGAGAACAGCACATGGCGGAGCAAGCCGAGGGTCACGCCGATCGAGGAGAAGGCGTCGTGGATCAGCACGATCCCGCCCTCGGGCACATGCTCTGACCATTTCAGATCATCGGACAGCGTCCAGTAGTCGTGCTTGCCGTCGATGTAGAGCAGATCGATCCGGTCTCGCCAGCCAGGACGCAGCACCGTGCTCTTCGCCTCGCGCAGTACGACCCGGTCAGCGACGTTCGCGGCCGCCAGGTTGGCCAGGAACGCCTGCTTCGTGGCCAGGCCGCCGAACAGCGCTCCCTCGACGAAGGGGTCGATCGCGACGAGGTGGCAGGACCGAGCCGCCAGCGCGAGGACGACGGTCGAGCGTCCCTGATGACTGCCGATCTCCACGATCCGGGATCCGGCAGGCAGCCGTCGCGCCTCGGCGAAGAGCGACGCGGCCTGCGCCCGGGTCAACCAGCCCGCGATCTTCTCGGATTGCGCGAGCACCGCAGCGAGCTCCGGAGCTGGTGGCTCGGCGGCTAGGTCTTCGTTTCCGGGCACCGCTGGACACTACGACATCCCGCGCCGACATCTCACGCCCTAATGATCACGATGTCGCCACACCGGTTTCAACTTCCTGCCCTCAGCAGCCGTATCGGTGTTGGATACCCCCTATGCTCGCCACTCTGCGCTCTCTGCCCGTAGTCGTCGCCTGCGGCGCGTGCGCCGCGATCACCCTCAGCGCGTGTGCGGCGGACACCTCCACCGCACTGACCTCCCGGCAGAAGGACGTCCGGTCCAGCTCGACCACCGTGTCCTTCAAGGACTGCGGCTCCGAGTGCGCCGGCGAGCTCGATGGCGCCAAGTATTCGATCAAGCTGCCTGCCCAGTGGAACGGGACGCTCCTGCTGTACTCCCACGGCTACCGATTCGCCCAGCCGGCGCCGCCGACCTTCGATCCGGTGAGCACGGCCGCGCAGGTCTCCTCGACCGACCCGGACGGCTCCGGTTCCGACGCTCTGAGCCAGAAGCTGTTGTCCGAGGGTTACGCGCTGGCGGGCTCCTCCTACAAGTCCAACGGCTGGGCCGTGGCCGACGGGGTGAAGGCCGGTGAGGATCTGCATTCCCAGTTCGTCAAGCTGGTCGGCACACCCAAGCGAACCTATGTCTGGGGTGATTCGCTGGGTGGCCTGATCACCGAGATCATCTCCGAGAAGAACCCGTCGTGGGTTGACGGCGCGGCGCCGATGTGCGGCGCGGTGGCTGGGCCGAACTACAACTTCGATGTCGCACTCGACGTCGCCTATGCGGTGAAGGCCCTTATCGACCCGAGCCTGAAGCTCACCGGTTACGCCAGCGCGACGGAGGCGGCGGACAACTGGAAGCACGCAGCGGCCGCCGTCATCAAGGCCGCATCCGACACCGCGGGCGGCGGCACTGCCAAGGCACTGTTCATCGCGTCCCTGGTTGACGCGCCCGCCGAAACAGCGACCTATGACGGTCACGACGTCACCTCGCAGGTCAAGGCTCGGGTCGAGGCCCTGCTGACCGCGCTGGCGTTCGGCACCAGCGGCCGCTACGAGCTCGAGCAGCGAGTCGGGGGAGACCCGTCCGACAATTCCAAGGCCGACTATGCCAAGCGCATCAGCCCTGCCGAGAACGCGTTGATCACCGCCGTGGGCGGTAACGTCGCCAAGCTCGAGTCCGAACTCGACCGGCTCCCGCGGGTCACTCCGCAGGGTTCGGCCCGTGACGGGATCGAGTCGCTGGGCGACACGACCGGTGCCATCACCGCTCCGACGGTCACCTTGCACACCTCAGCCGATCCGCTCGTCCTGGTTCAGAACGAAACGGTGCTGGCGGCCCGCACCCGGCTGGCCGGTCGATCGGGCAATCTGGTGCAGCTGTTCGT
Organism: Pseudonocardiales bacterium; assembly: GCA_030840285.1. Classification (GTDB taxonomy): domain Bacteria; phylum Actinomycetota; class Actinomycetes; order Mycobacteriales; family Jatrophihabitantaceae; genus Jatrophihabitans_A. Next base: position 606 of record JAVEES010000353.1, on the reverse strand, counting down.
CGCACCGCCCGCCACCTTCTCCGAGACGACGAAGGCACCGTACGGGGCGGGCCACTGCAACTTCTCCGACGAGCAGCGGGTCGGCCTGATCACCGTCCTGGACAAGTGGGTCCGCACCGCTGCCTACCCGGTTCAGGCGGGCATCGGGGACAGCCTCGGCGCCGGTTACGACGCCGTTTTCGCACCCGGTCCCTGGCCCGGTGACGAACCCAGCTGCGCCGGCGGCCGGCCGGGCGCCCGCTGGCCTGCTCGAAGCGCCAGCGCGACGGCCGCAGCCACGACGTTCACCGCCGTGACGGTCATGATGATCGAGCGCACGCTGGCGCTGTCGCCGAGCAGGTACACGCCGCTGACTTCGGCCACGATCGTCAGCCAGGCAATCCAGGCCGCGCGTGCGCTGCGGATCGCCAGGCCGCTCACCACCGCGAACTGCAGCAGCGCAAGGCAGCTTCCCAGGCCCGCGAACAGCCAGATCTCATTCCGCAGTTGCGGGTACCGGTTCCCGCCGACCACTGCCGTGACCAGGCCGGCAGCCAGCCAGCAGAAGAAGGTCAGCAGGCCACCGAGCCCGAGAATCGCACCGGCGGCGCGCACGAAAAGCTCTCG
>JAVEES010000329.1 GCA_030840285.1 Pseudonocardiales bacterium | reverse complement strand
CCCCTGACACCCGACATGGTGGCGATCGTGGCCTCGGTGTCGGTGATGTCGACGATCCGGAGGTCGAGCCGTCCAAGTTCGACCTGGGCGTCGAACAGGGTGCGCAGGTAGTTGTAGAAGCTGCTCGGCGCGACGACGGTCGAGCCCACCGGCAGGCCTTCGATCAGCGCGGATGACGCCGCCATTCCCGAGGCGAACGCGATCGCGCGGCCGCCTTCCAGTGCCCCGATGGCGTCCTCGAACGCTGTGGTGGTGTCATTTCCGGCGCGTCCGTAACCGCGGGGGCCGCCCGCGTGAAAGGTGGCACTCAGCACGATCGACTGGTTCACCGGGGCGTCCGGAGTGGGTTCGGGGCGGCCGGTGCTGACCAGCCGTGATTCGGGCCGCAGACTCTGCCGATGGTCGTTGGTCATGGGTGCAAACTAGTCGGCTGCAAGCCCGTGTAGCAGGATCAGGGCATGACCTCACCGACTGCTAGTGCCCTGCCGGACTTTGCGAAGAAGCTGCTGGACGACGCGAACTACGTCGTCGTGGCAACCAGCAACACCGATGGATCCCCTCAGACCAGCGTGCTGTGGGCGACTTACGACGGTGACGAACTGCTGCTCTCGACGCTGCAGGGCCGCAAGAAGGAGACGAACTGGCTGAAGGACCCTCGTACCAGTGTGCTCATCCTTGACCGGGACGACCCGTACCGCTACGTCGAGGTTCGAGGCACCGTGAGCATGACGACCGAGGGCGGTCCCGAACTGATCGAGCGGTTGTCCCAGATCTATACCGGACAGAGCTACACCGGGGACGAGGGCACCGACAACGTGCGGGTCGTCGCGCGGGTGACGCCCACCCACATCCACGTGCGCTGACCCCTGACCCCCTGACTTTGGTGATCAACTCGCGTTTGGTGTCGCGACTTTCGGTGATCAACTCGCGTTTGGTGTCGCTATAACAGCGCGAAACGCGAGTTGATCAACGGATTTGGTGGGGCGGAACCCACCCCAGACGCGAGTTGATCAACGGTGAGGCGGAACCTGGCCACCGGATTCCGTAGGATTGCCGGGTGACGCTCAGGTTCTACGACTCCGCGACCAGGACGGTGCGCGACTTCGTTCCGCTCCAACCCGGCAAGGCGTCCATCTACCTCTGTGGCGCCACGGTTCAAGCCGCACCGCACATCGGCCACGTGCGATCAGGCCTCAATTTCGACATCCTGCGCCGCTGGCTGGAATTCCGCGGTTACGAGGTCACCTTCGTTCGCAATGTGACCGACATCGACGACAAGATCCTCGCCAAGGCGGCCGAGGCAGGCCGTCCGTGGTGGGCGCACGCCGCGATCTACGAGGCGGCGTTCCGCGAGGGCTACGAAATCCTCGGATGCCTGCCGCCGACGATCGAGCCTCGCGCAACGGGGCATATCCCCGAGATGATCACGTTGATGCAGCGACTGATCGACGGTGGGCATGCCTACGCGGCCGAGGGGGACGTCTACTTCGACGTCAAGTCCTACCCCGCCTACGGTCAGCTATCGGGCCAGCGGATCGACTCGATGCAGCCAGCCGGTGACTCGGTTGGCGACGCCCGCAAGCACGATCCGCGTGACTTCGCACTCTGGAAGGCGGCAAAGCCAGGAGAGCCGGCCGATGCCTCCTGGCCGACCCCGTGGGGCGAAGGCCGTCCCGGCTGGCATCTGGAATGCTCGGCGATGGCGCGCAAGTATCTCGGCCCCGCCTTCGACATCCACGGCGGCGGGCTGGACCTGATCTTTCCGCACCACGAGAACGAGATCGCCCAGTCCAAGGCAGCCGGAGATTCGTTCGCTCAGTACTGGATGCACAACCACTGGGTGACCCTGGCCGGTGAGAAGATGTCGAAGTCGCTGGGAAATACCGTCCTGGTCAGCGAAATGGCCAAGCGGTGGCGACCGGTGGAACTGCGCTACTACCTCGCCGCCGCGCACTACCGCTCCGCGATCGAATACACGCCTGAGTCGCTGAACGAGGCCGCGGTGGCCTGGTCTCGGATCGAGAATTTCCTTACCCGGGCGGGCGAAACCTTTGGCGCGGAGGTTGACCGCACGGTTCCGGACGTTTTCGCCGCGGCGATGGATGATGACCTGGCAGTCCCGGGTGCGCTCGCGGTGCTGCATAACCGGGTGCGCGAAGGCAACGCCGCGCTGGCCGCTGGCGACAAGCACACCGCCGCGGCTGCCCATGCCGATGCCGCCGGCATGGTTTCGGTATTGGGACTCGATATGACGGGACGCGGTTCGGACCCGACGGCTGAGCTCAGCCAGACCATCGATCACCTCGTACGGCTGGCACTCGAGCAACGCCAGGCTGCCCGTCAGCGCAAGGACTATGCCGCCAGCGACGCGATCCGCGACTCGCTGGCCGCTGCCGGGGTGCTCGTCGAAGACACCCCGGACGGACCACGATGGAAGTTGGATCACTGATGGCTGGCAATTCCTCGCGCAAGGGAGCAGTGCGCAAGCAGAAGAAGGGTGCCACTGTCGGTACGGGTGGCCACGTCCGTCGGGGTCTGGCAGGCAAGGGTCCGACGCCTAAGGCGACCGAGCGCAAGGGGCATCCAGCCGCGCGGCGCGCTGCCGCCGCCGAACGCCATTCCGAAACGTCCGGGCGCGGTCGCCGCGGTGCACCCGGCAAGAATTCGGATGCGCCTGAACTGCTCGTCGGCCGTAACCCGGTCGCTGAGGCGCTGCGGGCCGAGATCCCGGCCAAGGCGCTCTACGTCGCGGTCGGCATCGAGGCGGAGGAGCGGATTACCGAGGCGATCAAGCTGGCGGCCGACCGCGGCCTGCCCATCCTCGAGGTCTCCAAGGCTGAGCTCGACCGTCGGACCGGCGGCATCCTGCATCAGGGAATCGCCTTGCAGGTACCGGCTTTTCAGTACGACGAGCTGCCGGATCTGCTCGATCTGATAGCTCAGTCGACCACCACGCCGCTGGTAGTGGCCCTCGACGGCGTCACCGATCCGCGCAACCTCGGGGCGGTCATCCGTTC
>JAVEES010000325.1 GCA_030840285.1 Pseudonocardiales bacterium | reverse complement strand
GGCACGCTGCGCTGGCCGATCGACAGCTACCCGCCGCAATTCAACATCGAAGAGATCGACGGCAACGAGGCGAACATCAACTACCTGATGTTCTCCACCTTGCCGATCGTCTGGCACTACGATGCCGGCGGCAAGCCCTACCTGAACACCGACGTGGTGGACAAGGCCGAGCAGACCTCGACCAGCCCCCAGACGGTCGAACTCCACATCAACCCCAAGGCGGTGTGGTCCGACGGGACGCCGATCACCTGGAAGGAGTTCCAGGGCATCTGGCAGGCCAACAGCGGCAAGGACAAGGCTTACAACATCATCTCCAGCACCGGCTACGAGCAGATCAAGAGCATCGAGAAAGGCGCGAGCGATCAGGACGTCAAGATAACGTTCAGCACGCCGTTCCCGGACTGGAAATCGTTATTCACAGTGCTGGTCCCGACAACCGTCACCGACACGCCACAGCACTTCAACAAGGCGTGGGTGAACGGCCCGACGGTGTCCGGTGGCCCGTACAAGATCACCTCTCTGGACAAGACTGCCAAGACGATCACCGTCAGCAAGAACGACAAGTGGTGGGGCAAGGCGCCGAAGCTGGACAAGATCCAGTTCGTCGTGCTGGACCAGGAGGCGCAGGCCAAGGCGCTTCAGTCCGACCAGGTCGATTTCGTCAATATCGGCTCCAGCGTGTCGTCGCTGGCGCTGGCCAAGGCAACCCAGGGCGTCACCATTCACAAGGCTGGCGGCCCGAACTGGCGTCACGTCGACCTCGGCAAGTCCGGCTTCCTCTCCGACGTCAAGGTGCGGCAAGCAGTCATGCTCAGCCTTGATCGGGAAGGGGACGCCAAGACCCTGCTGAGCCCGCTGGATTGGCCGGCCAAGGTCTTGGACAGCCACATCTGGATGAACAACCAGGACCAGTACAAGTCGAGCTGTGGAGACTTCTGCAACCGCGACACCGCCAAGGCGGCGACCCTGCTGGAAGGTGCCGGGTTCACCAAGGGCGCGGATGGTTTCTATGCCAAGAACGGCAAGACGCTGAACCTGCAGTTCGTCATCTCTTCGGGCACCAAGACCCAGGAGGATGAGGCCGCCATCCAGCAGAAGGCCCTGCAGCAGGCCGGTATCAAGGCCACCATCAAGCCGGTTCCGTCAGACCCCTACTTCCCGGACTACATCACCCCGGGCAAGTTCGATCTGGCTATCTTCACCTGGGTCGGGACGCCGTTCCCGATCTCATCCTCGAAGTCGATCTACACCAGCAACGGTGCGCAGAACTACTCCAAGATCGGCACCAAAGAGATCGACGACCTGTTCACCCAGGTCACCCAGGAGCTGGACGAGACCAAGGCGAAGGAGCTGAGCTACCAGATCGATCAGAAGATCTGGGAGGAAGGCCACTCGGCGGCGCTCTACCAGCGCCCGGATCTGATCGCGAGCAAGTCCAACCTGGTGAACTTCGGTGCCATGGGCTTCGCGGACTACGTCTACGAGGACATCGGATTCAAGAAGTGAGGTATTTGCTAGGTATTTGACGGCGTGGCCAGGGTGTCGGGCGAGTCTTCGACACCCTGGCCTGGCCGCCGTGTTCCTGCTTCATAACGATTGGACACCCGCCCTCAGCTTTTCGCGGTCGCCAGCTTTGTCTGAAGCAAGACTTGAGCTACCTTCTCAAACCGCGGGTCACCCTTCGATCACGATCTGGTCGTTGGAGGACCCCCCGACATCATCTCGTTACCGGGACGTTCTAGCGTATTTTCCGGATTGACGGCTGGCGCGCACCCGCGGCAGTCGCTTCTACCGAGGGAGGCCAGCCGACGAATGACTCTGCCGCAACAGGGTGACATCGAGGTTGTTGGCAGTTTCGGGTTGATCCAGACGGAGGAACCCTCCCAGAAGGCTATTGAGGGTCGTTCCCTCGGGCGCATCGCCTGGAACCGTCTCAAGCACGACAAGGTCGCGATCGCCGGTGGTTTTACGGTCATCTTCTTCGTGCTCGTCGCAGTGTTCGCCGGCCCGCTGTGCCACCTCATCGGGCAGTCCGCCACGGCGCAGCACCAGAACCTGACCGACCCGACCACGACGATGCCGCTCGGAAGCTTCGGTGGGATGACCGGCAAGCACCTGCTCGGTATCACGCCGATCAGTGGCAACGACATCCTCGCCCAACTCATTTACGGTGCCCGCACCTCGCTGATCATCGCCGGCCTGGCGACCGCGTTGTCGCTGCTATTCGGCATCGGGGCGGGCCTGATCGCTGGTTACTTCCGCGGCTGGTCCGACTCGGTGATCTCACGGACCATGGACCTCCTGCTGTCGTTCCCCAGCCTGCTGTTCTCCATCGCGCTGCTGACGGTATTTTCGATCGTGCCGTCCTTCCTGGGCCTTTCCGGCCAGCCGTTGCGGTTCGCGGTGATCATCTTCGTGCTCGGGTTCTTCGGCTTCCCATACATCGGACGCATCGTCCGCGGGCAGGTTTTGTCCCTGCGGGAGAAGGAATTCGTCGATGCCGCGCGCAGCCTTGGCGCGTCGAACTACCGAATCATGAGCCGCGAGATCCTGCCGAACCTGCTCGGCCCGATACTCGTGTACACCACGCTGACGATCCCGAACTACATCCTCGGTGAGGCCGGGCTCTCCTATCTAGGCGTTGGCGTGCTGCCGCCGACCGTCTCCTGGGGCGGCATGCTCAGCGACGCCGGCCAGTTCTATCAAGTCGACCCGGCCTACCTGTTCATCCCAGGCCTGGCGATCTTCATCACGGTGCTGGCGTTCAACCTGTTCGGTGACGGACTGCGCGACGCTTTTGATCCCAAGTCGACGCGCTGATGTCAACAGGCCCAGCGTGTTCTCCAGAGACCGATCGGTCTCCGGACGTCTGCCCCGGCGGCGCGCCGAATCGGCTGCAATCCGCAGCCGATTGAGGGGCAAAAGTACAGAGAGGGTGGAACCTAACACCATGCGAATGTATGTAAAGGTGCTGCGAGCGACCGTCTTGGTCGGCTCGGTAGCCATGGTCCTCGCGGCATGCGGCGGGGGAGGCAAATCGTCCACCAACAGCTCGTCGGGGCCGAAGGGCTCGTCCGGCTCCGGCTACAACGCTGCTTTCGACAAGGTCGTGAACCCGTCGACCAAGACCGGCGGAACGCTGAACCTGATCGCCACGTCGGACTGCGACTCGTGGGATCCGCAGCGGACCTACTACGGCTGGTGTTGGAACATGCAGCGGTTGTTCACGCGCTCGCTACTCGGTTATTCGGTTGTGAACGGCGCTGACTTCAAGCTGGCGCCCGACCTGGCCACCGACATGGGTACCCACAACGCTGACTTCACACAGTGGAAGTTCACTCTCAAGCCCGGCCTGAAGTTCTCCAACGGTGCGCCGATCACGGCACAAGACGTCAAGTACGGCATCGAGCGACTGTTCGCCACCGACGTCATCAACGGCGGCCCGGCGTCGTACTTCATCAACTCCATCTCACACCCGGCCGACTACAAGGGCCCTTACAAGAGCGGTGACCTCAGCTCCATCGCGACGACGGGTGACACGATCACCTTCAACCTGTCCACGGCGTACGCGCAGTTCCCGTACCTGATGGCGATGGCTGCCTCCGCTCCGGTGCCGTACAAGACCGAGGGCGGTTCCGGCTACGTCGGTGCTACCTACACGAAGAAGCCGGTAGCGTCGGGCCCGTACATGATCCAGTCGTACACCCCGAACACCTCCATCACGTTCGTCAAGAACCCGAACTGGAACCAGAGCACCGACACGATCCGGCACCCGCTCGTCGACAAGGTCGTGCTGTCGATCGACACCAACCCGACCGACGCTGACGCCAAGCTGAAGGCCGGATCAGTCCAGGCCAACGCCAGCGATCCCGGCGTTACCGCCGGCTTCCAGACTCAGATCCTCACTCAGCCGGATCTGAAGAAGAACGCCGACGACCCGGTCTCGGCCGCAGTCCGGTACCTGGTCGTGATGCCCTCGGTGATCACGGACGTCAACTGCCGCCAGGCGATCTTCTACGCGACCAACAAGCCTGCGATGCTGCAGGCCTACGGTGGTGCGGTTGCCGGACAGGTCGCGGGCTCTATGACGCCCCCCGGCATCATGGGCAACGACCCGAACGCCAACCCGTACCCGGTCGGCCCGGACAACACCGGTGACCTCGCCAAGGCCAAGGCTGCCTTGCAGGCCTGCGGCAAGCCGAACGGCTTCTCCACCAAGTTCGCGTACGCCACCCCCAGCACCAAGGCCAAGCAAGCCTTCGCGGCCGAGCAGGAAGCCTTGGCGCGAGTCGGGATCAAGCTCTCGCCCGCTACCCAGGACGCGTCGAGTTACTACAGCAGCTTCATCGGTTCGCCTGCGAACATCAAGAACCAGGGCCTTGGAATGGCGATCGCCGGTTGGGGAGCGGACTTCCCGTCGCCGGTCGGCTTCTGGCAGGCCATCGCCAACGGCAACTCCATCGTGCCCACCGGTAACTCGAACTACCCGTCCTTGAACGACCCCGTCGTGAATGACATCCTGAACAACGGGCCCAAGGGCAAGAGCACCGAGGACGACTGGAAGAAACTCGACGCGCAGGTCATGAAGGACGCGGTGTACCTCCCCCTGTACTGGGAGAAGTCGCTGTATTACCGCGACCCGAAGATGACGAACGTAACCTGCAACAACGCCTTGGCGTTCGGCATCTACGACTTCGTCAACGCGGGTGTCACCAGCTGATCTGCTGGCCAGTCGACAAGAGAGGTGAAGTCGACGGTGGCCGCCCCGGGCGATCCGGGGCGGCCACCGTTGGCCAAAACACATGACCCGATACGTGCTCAGGCGGCTGCTCGGCGCCGTCCTCGTGATCTTTGTCGTCAGCGTCGTGACGTTCGCGATCTTCCAGCTCGGTCCCGCATTGTCGAACACGTCCCCGGTCTATTACTACATCGGAAAGATTCCCTTTCCCGCCGGCAGCGTCCAGCTGAAGCTGATCGAACACCGCTTCGGATTCGATCAGCCACTGTGGCAGCAGTACTGGACCTGGTTGCGCGGCATCCTGTTCGGACGAAAGCTGGATGACGGCAGCACGTTCGTTAACTGCCATGCTCCGTGTCTCGGGTACTCGTTCAGGCTGAATACGCCGGTCACGTCCCTGGTCAAGCAGGCACTCCCGGTCAGCCTCAGCCTCGCCGCGGGTGCGGCGATCCTCTGGCTCGTCGGCGGAGTGACGGTCGGTGTCATCTCAGCCCTGCACCCCAGGTCGGTTTTCGACCGGGCCGGCATGACCATGGCGCTGGCCGCGGTGTCGTTGCCGATCTTCTTCACCGGCCCGATCCTGATCCTGGTCTTCGTCTATCAGCTCAAGTGGTTGCCGAACATCTCCTACGTACCGATCACGCAGGATCCCGCACAGTGGTTCCGCAGCATGATCCTGCCCTGGATAGCCCTGTCGTTCCTGTTCGCCGCGTTGTATGCGCGTCTCACTCGAGCCAGCATGATGGAGACGATGGGAGAGGATTACATCCGGACCGCTCGCGCCAAGGGCCTGCCCCGCCGCAAGGTCACGCTGCGCCACGGTCTGCGGGCGGCACTGACGCCCATCGTGACGATCTTCGGTATCGACGTCGGCACTCTGATCGGTACGACCGTCATTACCGAGACCGTGTTCAACCTGCGTGGACTGGGGTATCTCTCGGTTCAGTCCATCCATACCCAGGACCTGCCAGTGATCATGGGCGTCACGATCATTGCCGCCATTGCGCTGGTCGTCGCCAACCTTGTTGTCGACATCCTGTACGCCTTCGTCGACCCGCGCGTGAGCTACGGCTGATATCCGCATGCTTCGCCCTCCGGGACTACCCTCGGATAGCAGCTATGCGATTGTGTTCCGCCCTCCGCCATCGCGCCCCGGGCCAGAGCTGGAAGAAGAGATAGGTCAGCCGCTGAAATGACAGTCGAACCCAGGGACATCACACGGTCGCCTTCCGGGGACACCGGGGCTTATCTGTCGGTGAACGACCTTCGCGTCCACTTCCCGACAGGCGATGGCATCGTCAAGGCGGTCGATGGCCTGTCCTTCTCCATCTCACGCGGCCAGACTCTCGGCATCGTCGGCGAGTCCGGATCCGGCAAGTCGGTGACCTCCCAGGCGATCTTGGGGTTGCACAAGGGCAGCAAGGCACGCATCAGCGGCGAGATATGGCTTGGCGACCAGGAATTGGTCGGCATGACGGAGGAGGAGATTCGGGGCCTTCGCGGCGACCAGATGGCGATGATCTTCCAGGATCCGCTGTCGTCACTGCACCCCTTTTATACTGTCGGGCGCCAAATCACCGAGGCGTATCGAGTGCACAACTCGGTCGGTAAGTCGGCGGCTCGCAAGCGAGCGGTGGAGATGCTCGACCTTGTCGGCATTCCCAATCCCGATAAGCGATTCGACGACTATCCACATCAATTCTCTGGTGGCATGCGGCAGCGGGCCATGATTGCGATGGCGTTGGTATGCGACCCGAAACTGCTGATCGCCGACGAGCCCACGACGGCACTCGATGTGACGGTGCAGGCCCAGATCCTGGAACTGATGAAGGAGCTCCAGCGCGAGTTCAACTCCGCGATCATCCTGATCACGCACGATCTGGGCGTCGTTGCCGAGGCTTGTGACTCCGTCGTTGTGATGTACGGCGGTCAGTGTGTCGAGACCGGCACCGTGAACGACATCTTCTACCACGCACAGATGCCCTACACCTGGGGACTTCTCGGGTCGATGCCCCGGATGGACCGCGATCGCCGTGAACGGCTGCAACCGATCCCGGGCCAGCCGCCGTCCCTGATTCAGGTGCCGAAGGGCTGCGTGTTCAACCCGCGCTGTGTTTATCAGGACCATGTGCCGGGCGATCTGTGCAAGACAGATCATCCGCAACTGTTGATGACCCAGCGAGGCAACGAGGGTGGATTGCTCCCGCATCAGGTGCGATGCCACATCAGGGAAAGTGAGCGTGAGCGGATCTGGACAGAGCAGATCTCGCCCACGCTCTGACAGAGAAAGAAGTCAATGACTGATACCGATCACACCGCGTTCGAGCCGGCGGACGACGATGCCGACGCGCTGCTTGCCGTCAGGGCGATCAAGAAGCATTTCCCGATCAAGCAGGGTCTCTTCATTCAGCGTCAGGTAGCTGCGGTAAAGGCGGTCGACGGGGTCTCTTTCTCGTTGCGAGCTGGTGAAACGCTCGGCCTCGTCGGTGAGTCGGGCTGCGGTAAGTCGACCGTCGGGCGCGTCGTGACCAAGTTGGTGGAGCCGACAGCGGGCACCATCCGGTTCGACGGCCGGGACGTCACGAAGCTGTCCAGGGGAAACATGCGACCCCTGCGACGGGATATTCAGATCATCTTTCAGGATCCGTACTCATCACTCAATCCGCGCCATACGATCGGCACGATCGTCGGCGCTCCGTTCCGGATCCAGGGCACCAAGACCTCGAAGGGAATCAAGACCGAGGTTCAGAGCCTGATGGAACGTGTCGGGCTCAACCCCGAGCACTACAACCGCTATCCCCATGAGTTTTCAGGCGGCCAGCGGCAGCGCATCGGAATAGCGCGGGCGGTCGCGCTGCGGCCCAAGCTGATCGTCTGTGACGAGCCGGTCTCGGCCCTCGACGTGTCGATTCAGGCTCAGGTGGTGAATCTGCTCGAGGATCTTCAGGCCGAATTCGGTCTGGCATATATCTTCGTTGCGCATGACCTTTCCGTGGTGCGCCATATCTCGAACCGGGTTGCGGTCATGTATCTCGGCAAGATCATGGAACTCACCGATCGCGACACGCTGTACTCACGGCCAGTGCATCCGTACACGCACTCACTGATGTCTGCCGTTCCGGTTCCCGATCCGCTCAAGGAAAACAGGCGGGAACGGATCCTGCTAACCGGCGACCTGCCGAGCCCGATCAACCCACCGTCTGGATGCGTATTCCACACCCGTTGTCCGAAGTTCCGGATGCAGCTCTCGGACAGCGAGAAGGAGCGATGCGTGGCAGAGGTGCCGCTCCTCGAGCTCAAGCGGCCTGGCCAGCAAGCTGCCTGCCACTATCCGGAGGAGCGGGCCGACGTCGTGCTCGCCGAGGATGTTGTGGCGCCGGCAACCTGAGGTCACCGGGTAGGTTGACGGCTGTGAAACCTGCGGAGGCAGAGCGCCGGCTGTTGCTGGTGCACGCCCATCCCGATGACGAGTCGATCGGCACGGGCGCCACCATGGCCAAGTACGTCGCCGAGGGTGCGCACGTCACGCTGGTGACCTGCACGCTCGGTGAAGAGGGCGAGATTCTGGTTCCAGCCCTCGCCCAGCTCGCGGCCGACCAGGCCGACCAGCTCGGCGGGTGGCGGATTCACGAACTCAACACCGCGATGGCCGAACTCGGCGTGACCGATCACCGATTCCTCGGTGGTGCCGGGCGCTTCCGCGACAGCGGCATGATGGGTACCGAGGCCAACGGCCATCGCCGGGCATTCTGGCGCGCCGATTCGGATCCCGCGGTCTTCGACGCCGCGGTGCTTGAGCTGGTCGAGATCCTCCGGCAGGTACGGCCCCAGGTCGTCATCACCTACGACGACTTCGGCGGGTACGGCCATCCCGATCACATCATGGCGCACCGGGTCGCTACAGCCGGGGTTGCCGCCGCCGCGAGGCCCGACTACCCGGGCACCGGCGAGCCGTGGACGGTTGCCAAGGTGTACTGGGTCGCGACACCGCGCTCGGTCATGGCCGAGAGCATGCAGTTGCTGAAGGAGGTGCCCAACTCGCCCTTCGCCCAACTGGAGTCGGTGGACGACCTCGCCTTCGTGGTGGACGACGACCTGGTCACGACCCGCATCGACGCCGATGCCTACATCGATCCCAAGGCCGCCGCGCTCGCCGCGCACGCCACCCAGATAAGCCTTGACGGACCGTTCTTCGCGCTGTCGAACAAGGTGGGTCAGAAGACCTGGGGAACGGAGTATTACCGGCTGATCCAGGGCGAACCGAGCGGCGACCTCGACTCAGACGGGCGTGAGACGGACCTGTTCGGCGGGATCAAGTCATGACCTCGCGGTTTCGCTCGCCGGCGCAAGCCACCGACGAGCAAGCCAACGGCGAGGACGTCGAGACCGTCGACGTGCCGCCGCGTCGGCTGCCGATACCGCTGCTGGTGCTGGGAATCGTCCTCTACGCGGTGCTGGGCGGGCTGTCGGCGGCCATCGCGATCCTGCTCGTGCCCTTCCGCGTCGGGGCGAGCCTGGTACCGATAGCGGTGGTGCTGGCCATTGCCGGCAACATCGTCCTGCCGAGGCTCGCCCGCGATCTCAACGGCTCGATAGCGGCGGCGCTGGCCCCGGTCCTCGCCTGGATCGTGGTGCTCGCGGCGCTGTCGAGTACGCGGCCCGAGGGCGACGTCCTGTTACCCGGTGGCGGCAGCGTCCAGTTCGTGTCCTACGGCGTAATGCTGGGCGGATTGTTCACCGGGTTGGTGTCGATCGCAGTGATGGCCTCGACGAAGCATCCTCGCCGGCTACGCACCGATTACGGGGCCGAACCGGGCGCCTGAGCAGGCGGGCGCCGGTAGTGGTAGCGATGATGCTCGACATAGCCGAGGTCGCGGTACAGCGCCAGCGCGTCGGCGTTGTCGGCCTCCACCTGCAGGTAGGCATGGGTGGCGCCCCGCTGCTTGCCCCAGTCCTGCAGAGCGGCCATCAACCCCCGAGCCACACCGCGGCGCCTCGCCGCGGGATCGACCTCCAGCGCCGTGACGCCGAGCCAGCCGTCATCGACCGTTCCCCGCGCGATGCCGACCGTAGACCCCGCTGAGGCAACGGATGCGAATACGGCATTCTCGTGCCGTCTGAGCAGGTCCAGCGCCGCGGATGGCAGCCGGCCGTCTCGCGCCCGATAGCCGGCTTGCCAGCGAGCGGACGGCTCATCCTCGAGCAGCACCCGCGACCCGTCGTCGATTCCCGGCGCGGGCCGGTCCAGCAGCGAGGGGTCCAGCAGCGAGCGGTCCAGCAGCGAGGGGTCCAGCAGCGAGCGGGTCAGCAGCACAACCGGCGCCTCGATAACCCAACAGCGGCGGGCCAGCTCGGCATCCAGCACGCCGCGGGCCGGCAGCGGCAGCTGGATCAACATGCCGGTGCCGCGATCGGCGTAGAAACGCTCGACCTCGTCGAGCAGCTCGGGCAGGGGTCTGGCCGGCGTCCCCAGCGGCAGCACCGAGTTGGCGCGGCGGGTCCAGCCGGCATTGGCGCGCAGCAGCCAGCCGTCCAGCTCGAGCACCTCGGCCGCACGCCAACCGCGCGCCGCGATCCGTTCCAGATCGAGGATCCGACGCCTGCCCGGTGCGACCGTGCGGGCCACGACGATGTCTGCCCGGGCCACCCGAACGGTGCCGGAGGACGACCGGACGGTGGCCCAGTCGTCATCCAGCGCAACCAATTCGCCTACCACGTCGGAGAACGGGCGGTCCACGGCGGCCGGCGATCGCCGGAATCTGATCACAACCCGGCGACCCACCGCACTCATCTCGACCACGACCGGCATACTAGGCGGCGGCACCACTCGTCTTTTGGAGGACTTGAAGTGACCTATGTGATCGCCGAGCCGTGCGTCGATGTGCTCGACAAGGCATGCATCGAGGAATGTCCCGTCGACTGCATCTACGAAGGCAACCGGATGCTGTACATCCACCCGGACGAGTGCGTGGACTGCGGTGCATGCGAGCCGGTGTGTCCCGTCGAGGCGATCTTCTATGAAGATGATCTGCCCGAGAAGTGGCGTGACTACACCCAGGCCAACGTCGACTTCTTCGACGACCTGGGCTCGCCGGGCGGCGCGTCCAAGGTCGGCAAGGTCGAAGCCGATCCTGCCTTCATCGCGGCGCTGCCTCCGCAGGCCGGCGACCACTAAACCCAGCACGGGCGTGCTGATCCATTTCCTCACTCATCCCGAGGTCGATATCGACCCCGAGCTGGCGGTCGTCGAGTGGGGTTTGAGCGAACGTGGTCGCGAGCGCGCCAGGTTGGTGGCACGCGCGCTGCCGCGGGTCAGGTGGATCTACAGCAGCCCTGAGGTCAAGGCCGAGCATGCCGCACGCCTGATCGGCGAGGAGCTCGGGTTGGGCATCACGCTGGTAGGCGGGCTGGCCGAGATCGACCGGGCCGCTACGGGTTATTTGCCGGAGCCTGAGTTCTGGGCGAATTACCAGGAGTTCATCGATCGCCCGAGCTACAGCGCGCGTGGCTGGGAAACCGCTGA
>JAVEES010000310.1 GCA_030840285.1 Pseudonocardiales bacterium | reverse complement strand
TTCACCTCATCGTCCTCGATGAAGCGCGTGCCGTCCAGTTCGGGGCCCGGAGCGACGAGGCGCAAATCCGTTCCATGCGGGTCATAGCGGGCCTCCTCGGTCAGCAGCGCCTCGGCCAGTGAGCGTTCCTCAGCGCCCGCGAGCTCGCTGGTGGCAAGCTCGGCGAGCAGCGTCCGTCCGAGCATTCGCGAGCGGAGGTCATCGCTCTTGATCGCGTCCAGGGCCGAGGTGAAGCGGCGGCCCCATTCCTCGCGGCGGCCTTGGTGTTCCCGTTGCCGGCTGCCCCGCCAGGCTCCCAAGTACGCCAGTCCCGCCCCGACGAAGGAGGCCAGCGCTGCCAGCCACTGCGAGTCGGCCATGCCAGCGATCCTGCCCTGCCCTGCCGCGGCGTCCGGCAACGACACGCTGGCCGTCAGGGACGGTGCGAATCCTGCTGTGAATGGCGGTAGAACTGCGCATCCGATGGCGGCAACGGGGTGTTGCCCAGGATGAGGTCTGCCGCCTTCTCGGCAACCATCATGACCGGGGCGTAGATGTTTCCGTTCGTGACGTAGGGCATCACCGACGCATCGACGACGTGCAAACCTTCGACGCCGTGCACTGCCATCGTCAGGGGATCGGTCACCGACAGCTCGTCAACGCCCATCCGCGCGGTGCAGGACGGGTGCAAGGCGGTCTCGGCATCCTTGCTGACCCATTCGAGAATCTGCTCGTCGGTCTCGACCGCGCGGCCAGGAGACGTCTCGCCGGCATCGAAGTCAGCCAGGGCCGGCTGGGAGAGGATCTGGCGGGCTACCCGGATCGCCTCGACCCACTCGCGGCGGTCCTGGTCGGTGGACAGGTAGTTGAACCTCAGCGCGGGATGCCGGTCGGGATCGGTGCTGGTGATCTTCACCGAGCCGCGCGCATCTGAGTACATCGGCCCGATGTGGACCTGATAACCCTCGTCCACCTTCGGTCCCGAGCCGTCGTAGCGCACGGCGATCGGCAGGAAGTGGAACATCAGGTTGGGGTAGTCGACGTCGTCGTTGCTGCGGACGAAACCACCGCCCTCGAAGTGGTTCGTGGCACCCGGTCCCTTTCGAAGGAACAGCCACTCGGCGCCGATCAGCGGCTTGTACCGGTGCTTGAGAAAGCGCTGCATGGTGACCGGCTGCTTGCAGGCGTGCTGGATATAGACCTCGAGGTGGTCCTGCAGGTGCTCGCCGACACCCGGCAGGTCGTGCACCACGTCGATGCCGAGCGCGCCTAATTCGGCGGCATTTCCGATGCCGGACAGCTGAAGGAGTTGCGGCGTGTTTATCGCACCCCCGCAGAGGATGACGGTGTTCGCCCGCACCTCGCGAGATCGATTGCGGCCATGCCTGAATCGCACGCCGACGGCTCGCTTGCCCTCGAACAACACCTCGGACACGAAGGCGTGGGTGAGAACTTCGAGATTCGGCCGCTTCATCACCGGATGCAGGTACGCCCGGGCCGCCGAGAGCCGGCGTCCGCGCCGGATGTTCCTGTCGAACTTGGCGAATCCCTCTTGGCGATAGCCGTTCACGTCGTCGGTCCTGGAATAACCGGCTTGCTCAGCGGCCTGGAAGAATGCCTCGAAAAGCGGGTTCGTAGCTGGGCCGCGCTCGAGTTCGAGCGGTCCGTCATGGCCACGGAATTCATCCGTCGGATCAGCTGCCAGGCAATTCTCCATGCGATTGAAGTACGGCAGGCAATGGGCGTAATCCCAGGTCTGCATGCCCTTGTCGGCACCCCAGCGCTCGTAGTCCATCGGGTTGCCGCGCTGGAAGATCATGCCGTTGATCGAGGATGATCCGCCGAGCACCTTGCCGCGCGCGTGGTAGATGCGCCGATCATTCATGAACGGCTCGGGTTCGGACTCATATTTCCAGTCATAGAACCGGCTACCGATCGGAAACGGCAAGGCCGCCGGCATATGGATGAACACGTCCCAGAGCGCGTCGTTGCGACCGGCCTCCAGGACAAGCACCCGGTTTGCCGGATCGGCGGATAGCCGGTTTGCCAGTGCTGAACCGGCTGAACCACCGCCGACGATGACGAAGTCGTACTGCGTGGAAACCACGGTTCCTCCACGGTGCCGGGCCCGGAGAACACGAGCGACGATAGTCACTGTGACTCTACCGAACAAGTAGCGTATTACGCACGATGTTTCTTAATCCGCAACTATCTTCCTAGCGCTTATAGTTGCGCAATGAGCAACGGTGAGCAGGATGGGCCGACGACCGCTGATTCGAGCGGTGGCGTGCAATCGGTCGACCGGGCAGTCAGCGTGCTGGAGATTCTTGCCCGTCGCGGTAGTGCCGGCGTCAGCGAGGTCGCGGCCGACATCGGCGTGCACAAGTCGACCGCCTTCCGGCTGCTGAACGCGCTCGAGGACCGGGGCTTGGTCGAGCAGGTCACCGGACGGGGAAAGTACCAGCTCGGCTTCGGGATCCTGCGGCTGGCCAGCGCCATTCCTGGTCGGCTCGACCTCGTCCGGCAGGGCCGTCCCGTCCTTGACGAGCTGGCCAGCGCATTCGGCGAGACCGTGAACCTTGCGGTGATCCGCTCCCATTACGCGGTGAACCTCGACCAGGCGCGCGGACCGGCGGCCGTGGCGGCTCAGAACTGGACGGGCCAACTGACACCGCTGCATGCCACCTCGAGTGGCAAGGTGCTGCTCGCCCACCAGAGTCCGGCGGCTCGCAAGGAGTTGCTGGATGCGGCTGGACTCGCCAAATTCACCGCGCACACCGTCACCACCCGCAAGGCTCTCGATAGCCAGCTGGAACAGGTGCTCAGCGACGGCTACGCCACGACCTTCGAGGAGTACGAGGACGGGCTCAGCGCGGTGGCGGCACCGGTGCGCGATCACACCGGCGAGGTCGTTGCCGCGGTGAGCGTCTCCGGCCCGGTCTACCGGTTGGACAGGAAGCGGATCACCGAGCTGGTCGAAGATCTCAAGGCCGGCGTCAACCGCATCTCGGATCGGATGGGTCACCTCAGCTGAGTTGTGTCTGAAGCCAGCTGTGGAACAGGCCGATGTGGTGCTCGCTGGGAACCAGCACGCCACCGTCGCGGTAGACCCGCGAATTCATCGCCGGCTGGCAGCGCTCGCACGCATCGAAGTCCTGACGGTTCACCCGGTCGAACAGTTCCACCGAGCGGCTGACGTCCTTGCCTGATTCCACCACGCCGGGCAGGTACAGCCAGTCGCATTCCACGATCGTGCGGTCGGCGGCGAGCGGGTACATCCGGTGGAAGATCACGTGGTCCGGTACCAGGTTGATGAACACCTGCGGCTTGATCGTGATCGCGAAGTAGCGCCGGTCCTGCTCCTGGCTCAGGCCCGGTATCTTCTCGACACCGACTGATCCGTCGACGGTGAATCCCTCGATCTCAGGGC
>JAVEES010000269.1 GCA_030840285.1 Pseudonocardiales bacterium | reverse complement strand
CCCGTCAGGGTCATAGAGGACGACCAGCCGCCCGGTCGAGCCCTCAGCACCGGGAGAATCGACGTCGACCGCGATCGCGAAGGACCACGGAGCTAGCCGCTGCGGCGGTCGGATTCGCTCGATCACCGACTCGGTGCGGGTGGCCGTGTCCAGCAGCGTCTGAATCGCGGTGCGAAAGGGCTCAGGAGCGTTGCTCGGCACGGCGTCGTCGTCGGCATCAGCTGCCGGGGCGTCGCGACCGACCGTCACGCCGGAGTCGGACAACATGGGCGATCCCTTTCCGAGTACCGAGTATCCGCCAAGCAACCTCGCACGGCCAGCCGATAAGACGCGTGAGGCGCGCCGCGCGGTGCTGCCCTCGGCTCACCCGGAGGTTCGTGACATGCAACGATTGGCACGGTGACCCCCGATCAGGCAATCAGCAACCCCCCCGCAGCGGCACCGCCGGAGCCCGAGCCCCTGCTGCTGCGCGCCGCCAAGGGGGAGCAGGTCGATCACCCGCCGGTCTGGTTCATGCGACAGGCCGGACGCTCGTTGCCTGAATACCGTGAGTTGCGAGCAGGAACCCGGATGCTCGAGGCCTGCCGGACGCCGGATCTGGTCACCGAGATCACGCTGCAGCCGGTACGCAGGCACGGTGTCGATGCGGCAATTCTCTTTTCCGACATCGTCGTTCCGCTGGTGGCGGCCGGCCTGGATATCGAGATCGTCCCCGGCACCGGGCCGGTGGTGGCTTCCCCGATAAGCGATGCCGCGGACGTCAGCAAGATCCGCGGGCTCGATCCGGCTGATATTGAGGACATCGCGGTAGCCGTCCGGCAGCTGGTCGCAGAGCTGGGAGACGTTCCGCTGATCGGCTTCGCCGGGGCGCCCTACACGCTGGCCAGCTACCTGATCGAGGGCGGTCCCTCGAAGGACCACGCACGGACCAAGGCGCTGATGCATTCGCGGCCTGACGTATGGCACGCCCTGCTCGGCAAGCTCGCGCTGATTTCCGCCGTGTTCGTCCGGGTCCAGGTCGATGCCGGCGCCTCGGCGATCCAGCTCTTCGACTCCTGGGCCGGCGGTCTGTCGGCGGCCGACTATGCGGAATTCGTGCTGCCCCACTCCCAGGGAGTTTTTGCGGCCCTAGGGCCAGCCGCCGTGCCAGCCATCCATTTCGGCGTCGGTACCGGCGAGCTGCTCGACCTGATGCGCCGGGCCGGGGCGAATGTCGTGGGCGTCGATTGGCGCATCCCGCTGGATGTCGCTGCCGAGCGCATCGGCGGCCGGACGCCGGTGCAGGGCAATCTCGACCCGGCCCTGCTGCTGGCCGACTGGCCCGTCGTGGAGGCGGCAGTGCGCCGGATCGTCGCCGAGGGCCGGCGTGCGCCCGGCCATATCTTCAACCTCGGGCACGGCGTGCTGCCCGAGACCGATCCCGGCGTGCTGACCCGCGTGGTCGAGCTCGTCCATTCGCTGTAACAGTGCCCAGAGTCGTTGTCGTCGGCGCCGGCATCGCCGGTTTGGCCGCGGCCCGGCGGCTCAGATCTACCTGCCCGGTCGACGTCGAGATCCTCGTGCTGGAGGCATCCTCCAGGGTCGGCGGAAAGCTGCGCCGCGAGCAGGTTGCCGGCTGCTGGGTGGACGTCGGTGCCGAGGCCATGCTGGCCCGGCGGCCCGAGGGTCTGGCCGCGGCCCGCGAGGTAGGCCTGGCCGAGGATCTGATCTACCCGCTGACCACGGCGGCTCTGGTTCGCAGCCGGGGCGCGAACCACCGGCTTCCGGGCCGGACCCTCATCGGCGTTCCCGCTGACCTCGCGGCGGCTGCCGAGTCCGGGATCCTCAGCCAGGCATCGTTGGAACTCTTGCGGGACGAGCCCTCCCGATCTCCGATACGACCGCTCGCCCAGGACATCTCGGTCGGCGAACTGGTTGAGCAGCGTTTCGGCGCCGAAGTCGTCGACCGGCTGGTGGATCCGTTGCTCGGCGGCGTCTATGCCGGCCGCGCGCGAGAGCTCTCCCTCGACGCCACGATCCCGGTCCTGGCGGCTCGGCTACGCGAGCTCGGCGGGTCCCTGTTGGAGGCAGCGGCGACGTTGACCCGGCCCGCAGCCACGCCGTCCCCGGTATTCGCCTCGGTGCGCGGAGGGCTGAGCCGGCTCGTGGAGGAACTGGCTGCTGACGTCGAGGTCCGCACCTCCACCACTGTGCGAGAGCTTCACCGGCGCGCCACGGGGTTCCGGCTGGTCTACGGTTCCGCCGATTCACCGGCGGCGATGGACGCCGACGCCGTGCTGCTCGCCACCCCGGCGGCCAAGACCGCGGCGCTGCTGCGTGAGATCGCCCCGGCGGCAGCCGCCGAGTTGGCGGCGATCGACACCGCCAGCATGGCAATCATCACGATGGCGTTTCGCGCCTCGGACCTCGGTGACGGGCTCCCCGATGGCAGCGGCCTGCTGATCCCAGCGGTCGAGCCTTTGGAGGTCAAGGCGATGACGTTCACCTCTCAGAAGTGGCCGGGTATCGGGCAGGACGAGGGCCTGGTGCTGATGCGGGCCTCCCTGGGACGCGCCGGCGAAGCGATGGCCCTGCAACGCGAGGACGCAGAGCTGGTGAGTCTGGTACGAGCGGAACTCGCGACGGTCGCCGGGGTTGCCGCCGAGCCGGTGGACAGCCATGTTCAGCGCTGGGGCGGTGCCTTGCCCCAGTACCGGGTCGGTCATCTCGACCGGGTGCGGCGCATCCGGGCCGCGGTCGGCGACACATCCGGGCTAGCCGTATGCGGGGCGAGTTACGACGGTGTCGGGATACCGGCCTGCATTGCCTCAGCTCACACTGCCGCCGACCTGATCGCCGGCGGGCTGGCGGGCTCGGCACAATGGAAATATGGCGACCGGTAAGCAAGCGCGCGAACTCAACGAGCTGATCAGGTACACGGCTTGGTCGGTGTTCTCCGTACGAGACTCAATCCCCGACGGCGACCGCGCCAAGTTCGCCGCCGAGGTCGAGGAGCTGTTCACCGACCTGGCAGCGACCGACGTCGTCGTGCGCGGGATTTACGACGTCTCCGCACTGCGCGCGGATGCCGAGCTGTTGATCTGGTGGCACGCCGAGACAGCTGAACAACTGCAGGCGGCCTACAGCCGCTTCCGTCGCACCGGCCTCGGGCGGCACCTTGCCCCCGTCTGGTCAGTGATGGCTCTGCACCGGCCGGCTGAGTTCAACAAGAGTCACGTCCCGGCGTTCCTGGCCGATGAGGAGCCGCGCCGCTTCGTCTGCGTCTACCCCTTCATCCGGTCCTACGACTGGTACCTGCTGGAGGATGCCGAGCGGCGGGAACTGCTGTCCGAACACGGCAAGATGGCCCGCGGCTACCCCGACGTCCGGGCAAACACCGTCGCCTCGTTCGCGCTGAACGACTACGAATGGATCCTGGCATTCGAGGCGGACGAGTTGCATCGCATCGTGGACTTGATGCGTCACCTCAGGGGCTCGCGCGCCCGGTTGCACGTTCGTGAAGAGGTGCCGTTCTACACCGGAACGCGCCGGACCGTGGCCGAACTGGTCGAAACCCTGCCGTGACGTTACGGGGCGGTCAGCCGCGCGACGGGGCGTCCTGCTCCTGGAACGTCATGCTGATCGAGTTGATGCAGTACCGCAGATCGGTCGGGGTGCCATAACCCTCACCGGCGAAGACGTGGCCGAGATGGCTGTAGCAGTTCGCGCAGATCACCTCGGTGCGCCGGGTGCCGAGGCTGTCGTCGGAGCGTTCGATCACCGCGGAGCCTGCCAGCGGGGTGAAGAAACTCGGCCATCCGCAGTGTGAATCGAACTTCTCGGTGGACCGGAATAGCTCGGCTCCGCATGCCCGGCAGGAATACACGCCAACTCGGTGGTTATCGGTGTACTCGCCGACGAAGGGTCGTTCGGTGCCTGCCTGGCGAAGGACGTGGTACTCCTCCGGCGAAAGTTGCGCTCGCCACTGGTCCTCGGACTTCACGACCGCGGGGGCCTGCTGCTCAGTCATGACTCGACAGTACCGAGTGTGCCGCCTACAACCAGGTGCTGAGCAGCGCAATCACGCTGATCACGATGGGCAGGAGCACGATGATGACCAAGGCATAGGCCATCGGCCGGGAGGCTCCAGACTTGCCTCGGGTGAGGCCGGCGGCGAAGTCGCCCATCATCCGGATCTCACCCTCCGGCGAATACTGGCTGACCGGACGTTCGGCATGAGGGTCGAGGTAGACGATCTCTGGCCGCGCGCCCTCCGCACGCCAGTCGGGCGACCGACTGGTCACCTCGTCAGCGGGCAGCCGCCAGCTCTCGGAGGGGTCCTTCTCCGCATCGCTCACCTGACCAGCATGCCCGGCGCCAGCTCGTTTGTCAGGGCAGCCGCATGCCATCGTTGCAAGTCAGCATCCGAGGCTGACGGCGGCGGTTAGCCTATCGCCATGGCCTCACCCTTCATCGAGCTGCAGGTCGGCGATCGGACCGTGAAGATCACCAACCCGGATCGGGTGTATTTCTCCGCTCGCGGTGAGACCAAGTTGGATCTGGCGCGGTACTACCTCTCCGTCGACGAGGGCATCACCCGCGCGCTTCGCGAGCGCCCGTGCATGCTGCACCGTTACCCCGACGGGGCAGACGGCGAGAAGATCTACCAGAAACGACTTCCCAAAGGCGCACCCGAGTGGGTCGAGACGGTCGAGGTGCGATTCCCGTCCGGCCGCACCGCGGACGAGCTCTGCGTGACCTCGGTAGCCGACGTCGCCTGGGCCGTGCAGATGTCGACCGTCGAATTCCACCCGTGGCACTCTCGGCGCGCCGATACCGAGCGCCCGGACGAGCTGCGAATCGACCTCGATCCGCAGCCTGGGACTGGTCTGGCCGAGGCAAAGCAGGTTGCCGTGGTGGTCCACGAGGTGCTCGACGAGCTCGGGGCTCAGGGGTGGCCGAAGACCAGCGGGAGCCGAGGCATCCACATCTACGTGCGGATCGAGCCTCACTTCAGCTTCCGAGAGGTCCGCCGGGCGGCGCTGGCCTTTGCCCGCGAGGTCGAGCGGCGGGCCCCCGCACTGGTGACGACCGCATGGTGGAAGGAGGAGCGCGGCGAGCAGATCTTCATCGACTACAACCAGAACGCCAGGGACCGGACGATCGCTTCTGCCTACAGCGTCCGCGGTTTCCCGTGGGCTCCGGTTTCGGCTCCGGTGACTTGGGACGAGCTTCCGGATGTTGAGATGCGCGATTTCACGATCGCCACGATGCCCGCCCGCTTCGCCGAGCTCGGTGACCTCCACGCCGGCATCGATGATGCCGTGTGGTCGATCGAACCGCTGCTCGACTGGGCCGATCGCGACGAGCGCGACCGCGGTTTGGGTGATGCGCCGTACCCGCCGAACTTTCCGAAGCAGGAAGGCGAGCCGCCAAGGGTTCAGCCGTCAAAGATGAACAAGGCAAACTGGGGCCGCGAGGGTCACCCGGTCACTGACGTCGAACCCCAACAGCTGGACTGAGCGCCCCAGATCGCCGACTGGCCAGCCCCTATCATGGGCACCGGCAGTCAACCCTGCTTGGCTTGGACAAGACGTTCGACCGCTCGCGGTGCGGTGCGTTGGAAGTCGTTGAGGCGCACCCAGGTCGGAGTGACCACAATGCGCACCATCGAGTCGTAGAGCGCGCGTACCTGCTGCTCGAAACCGGCGTGCTGATCTTCGGGCATCGTCCGGAACGACGCCTCGAGGTATTCGTCGGGGACGCCGTCCTCCTCGCGCAGCTCGACGGTTCCCCGGACGAGCAGGCAGCACGGCGGCGGGTAGACATCGATGGTGAGGGCGATCCGCGGGTCGCGGTGCAGCGCCGCCACCTTGTCCGAGCTCGGAATGGTGAAGGAGAGGAACTTGCCCTCACGCAGCAGATAGCCGAGCGGGACGGCTCGCGGGCTTCCGTCTGCCGCGGCATAGGCGATCTGCATGATCGGTTGGCGCTCGACGAGGTCGAGCGTCACCGGGTCGGTCAGTATCTCGGTGATACGTGCGCTGTCCATTTTCGTACCTCCAGGGTCTTGAGTGGCTGAGGGCCTGTCGTGGCAGCTGATGTTGCTGGGACGGATCCGAAACCACATTCTCGACCCGCCGGGAGCACTTGATGTCTCGAGATCATCCGACCGGCGGCTCGGCGAGAGATCGAGCGGTCGCCGGCCCGGTCCAGGTATGCGAGTCGAACGGGGT
Organism: Pseudonocardiales bacterium; assembly: GCA_030840285.1. Taxonomy (GTDB): domain Bacteria; phylum Actinomycetota; class Actinomycetes; order Mycobacteriales; family Jatrophihabitantaceae; genus Jatrophihabitans_A. Next base: position 4,543 of record JAVEES010000269.1, on the reverse strand, counting down.
GGTTTGCCGGTGCGTACCCGAACGGAAGATTTTTCTGGCAGGTTGTCGTATTGGCGGGATGCCGTTCGTGGTGAGGGTGAAGACGGTCATCGGGACCGTCCGGAATTGATGGAGATGACGTCATGACGCACTATTTGCTGGCAGTCCACGGCCCGGCCGAACGGAACGAGTTCGGAAGTTATGGCTCGAAGGAGGAGATGGAGGAGGCGTTCGCCGCGACCGGCGCGTTCAACGACAAGCTGCGCGCGGACGGCTACTGGGTGTTCGCCGGTGGCCTCCAGCCGGTGTCGACGGCAACCGTCGTCGACGGACAGGGTGAGAAGCCGGTGGTCACCGATGGCCCTTACCTCGAGACCAAAGAGGCCCTGGGTGGCTTCTGGGTGATCGAGGCGCCGGACCTCGACGTGGCGCTCAAGCTAGCGGCCGAGGGCTCCAAGGCATGCCGCGGCAAGGTGGAGGTCCGTCCGTTCGATGGGCTCGCCTGACGCGCCCGAGGAACGACGATCAATGCAGGGCGGAAGGGCGGCCGTCGAGCGGGTGTTCCGCGAGGAGTACGGCCGTCTGATCGCCTCGCTCGTCCGCCGCTTCGGCGATATTGATATCGCCGAGGAGGCGGCGGGCGAGGCGCTCGTGGCAGCACTGGAGAAGTGGCCGGGGTCCGGCGTACCACCCAATCCCGGCGGCTGGCTCACCACCACCGCAGCCAATCGCGCGATCGACCGGATCCGCCGCGACAGGCAGCGCGATGCCAAGCAGCAGGCAGCCCACATGTTCTCCAATGACACGCATCGCGAGCCCACCGGACCTGTCGAGGACGACCGGCTACGGCTTCTGTTCACCTGCTGCCACCCGGCGCTCGCATCGGAGGCGCGGATCGCGCTGACGCTCCGCCTCCTCGGTGGTCTGACCGTGGCCGAGATCGCGCAGGCGTTCCTCGTGCCCGAGACCACAATGGCGCAGCGCATCACCCGGGCGAAGCAGAAGATCGCGTCGGCGAAGGTGCCCTATCGGGTGCCCGAGGCAGCAGACCTTGCCGAGCGGCTCGCCGGCGTGCTGTCGGTGCTGTTCCTCATCTTCAACGAGGGCTACCTCGCCACCGGCCACGGCGAACCGGTCCGCTCCGAGCTCACCGGTGAGGCGATCCGGCTCAGCCGAATCCTGCACGACCTGCTCCCCGAAGAGCCCGAGGTAACCGGCCTGCTTGCACTGCTGCTGCTGACCGAAGCCCGGCGAGAGGCCCGCGTGCGCAATGGGCAACTGGTCCCGCTCGGCGAGCAGGACCGCGCCGGCTGGGACCACGTGCTCATTGTCGAGGGCCACGACCTCGTCCGCGAGTGCCTGGCGATCAACCGACCCGGGCGCTACCAAATACTCGCCGCTATCAACGCCGTTCACACCGACGCCCCCACAGCGGCGGACACCGACTGGTCACAGGTCGTCGCGCTGTATGACCAGCTGACCCAGCTCGACCGCTCGGCGATCGTGGCACTCAACCGCGCGGTCGCGGTTGCTGAGCTAGACGGCCCGGAGGTCGCCCTCGCCCTCATCGACCGGCTGCCCCTCACGGGCTACCACGCCTGGCACGCCGCCCGCGCCGACCTGCTACGCAGAATCGGCCGCAGCGCCGAGGCTAGGCAGCAGTACGACGCCGCGATCGACGCGACCCAGAACACCGCTGAACGCGCCTACCTCAGCAGGAAACGCGGCGAGTTGGTCTGAGCAGTCCCACTGCGGGTCCGTCCGAACAGGCGATTACGTGTGCCTGGTCGCGTGTGCGCCGTCCTAGGATCGTGGGGACAGGTTGTGATGGGAAGTGCTAACCGTGATCCTCCCGAAGATCCGAGATCCTCGTTTCGTGACGATCCGCCGCGGTGGGACCCTCACCAATTCGGATCACCAGCTCCTCGCTCTTTGGGCGGCGTGGTGCGCCGAGCATGTCGTTCACCTGTTCGAGTCGGCTCAACCTGAGGACCCACGACCGCGTCACTCGATCGAGCAGGTTCGCGCATGGGCGCGTGGCGAGGTAAAGATGACCGAGGCTCGCACGGCTGCCGGCCATGCGATGGCCGCGGCCAGAGACCTGCGTGGGGCAGCACGGCATGCCGCATTTGCTGCTGGCCAGGCCGCGGCCGTCGCGCACGTCGCCGCGCACGAGCTCGGTGCGGCCGCCTATGCCATCAAAGCCGCACGCGCTGCCGCGCCGGAAGGCGAGGGCGAGGCCGCAGGGCGAATCGAGTGCCGGTGGCAGCATGCCCAGCTCCCGGAGGCGATTCGTGAACTGGTACTTGACGACCAGAGGCTGCGCAACGACATGTGCTGGTCGGTGTTCGACTGCTGACGGGGTCGCAGCACGTCGCCGTTACGGTAGCGGCCCTGTTCGGAGCTGATCGGTCCAGTCGGCGAAGAATCGGCGAACTGCCGATGGGTCAACGCCTCCGAGGGATAGGTCGCGGTCGGTGTAGCGGGCGAGCATGTCGAACATGTCAGCAAGAACCTGTGGGCTGAAACCAGCGTCGGACTCCGCTGCCAGCCGCAAGAGTTCGTCATTGCCGAATGAGCTGTTGAGCATGAATACGTCCACGAAGTCGCGAGCGGCTGCTCGGTCGAACAAGGCGATCACTTTGCGTCCGGCCAGTTCGCTTGGATCTAGCGTAGGCCCGGCGATGCTCGCGACTGGCGGGCGTCCTGGCGTGGCATCCGATGCGATGTCGACAAGCAGTTCTTCGGCGGCGGTGATATGCAGGCGGCAGAAAGTCGGCTCGTCCCTGAGGACCTTCAGCTTCCATCCGTGGCTCCGCGCGGCGGCGATGAGTTCGTCGCGGGCGGCCGGTACGTCGCCACGCCCTGGGCTGGTGAAGAAGTCAAGATCCTGCGTCGGCCGGGTCGTGAGGTGCTGTGCTGCCAGGGCCGCTCCACCGGCGAGCAGGAATCCTCCGGATGCGGGCAGCTCGAAGAACACCGCAGCTACCGCCAATTGGAAGCTGGTGAGCGGGGTCGGTCGGTCGCCGTTGCTCACGAGTTCGCGAGCGCGCGGTTGATGAGCGGGGACCACGCCGCGCGCAGGTCGCGGGGAAGGACCAACTCAGGCCAGAGATCGACGAGCAACGTGCCGTCGATGTAGGTGAGCACATCGTCGGCGGTGCCCTCGCTGAGGACGGACTCGTACACCCGGGCGCGGTCGGTGCGCTCGACCATGCGGTACGTCCGTCCTGGGTCGGACCAATTGAGCTGTAGGGGGAGCTGCACCGTTGCGAGCGCCTGCTCCGTGGGCAGTTGTGGGAGCCGGTCGGGTATGTCGTAGCGGTGACGACGCTGGCCCGCGACCCGCTGGAAGGTCACGAGCGGTCGGGCGTCCAGCTCGTAGCCGGACTCGGCGAGCAGCCGCTCGACAGTAGACAGCGATGGCGACTTGTGGCCGTTCTCGTAGGCCGAAACGGCAGTACGCGATGTGCGGGCGCGCCGCGCCAGATCTTGTTGGGTCAAGCCGGCCGCCCGCCGGACGCGTTCCAACAGGTAGCCACCCGTCATCGTCCTCACCTCCGGTTGCCGACCCAGTGTATCTGATCAGATACGTAGTTTGGCACGACACCGTTGCGCACCTGCGACGACGGCACGAGACCGAATCAGGTGGCAATCCACCTACGACACGCCCGACCGCTCGCCAGAGTCCTAGGAGGCGGGGCAGCTGGCCTTCGGGACGGTGCGTTGGATCAGGTAGTTGTTCACCGCTGCGGTAACGCACTTCGTCCTGAGGTACGCGCCGTGGCCTTCGCCGTCCCAGGTGAGCACGACACCGGTGCCGAGCGCCTTGGCCAGCAACGGCGCCGCTGGGTACGGCGTCGCGGGATCATGAAGCGTCGCGACAACCAGAATCGGTGGCGCACCCGGCGCGCTTGCGGGCGGCACGGGGTGACCGGACTTCGGCCAGCCGTAGCAGTTGTACAGCGACGCGGCGGCGTTGTTGCCGAAGATCGGATACTTTGCCGACCATTCCCGGGCCTTCGCGGCGACCAGCGCGTCGGTGACCTGCAAGGTTGAGTCGTTGCAATTGATGATGGTGTTGGCGTCCAGCACGTTGGTGGTGTAGCGGCCGGTGGTGGGGTCACGCTCGGCGTATCGATCCGCCAGCGTGAACAGCTGGGCCGCGTCCCCGCTGCGGGCTGCCAGCAACGCCTTGGCCAGCGGGTCCCATTCGGCCGGGTCGTAAAGGGCATACGCAACCGCGATGATGATCACGCCACCGCTCGCGCGCCGGGTCTCTCCGGCGCGACTCGATTTCAGGGGACTCCGGTCGGCGGCCTTGATCAAGCTCTGCACCGTTGCGCGGGGATTGCTCAAGGCCGCGCAGCTACGCCGCTTGGGGCAGGCGGCTGCGAACTCGTCGAAGGAGTCTTCGAAGCCCTTGGCCTGCCGTTCGTCGATGGACAGCTCGGGAGTGATCGGGTCCAGCGGGCCGTCGAGCACCGCGACCCGAAGCTTGCTGGGGAAGAAATGGGCGTACGCCGCGCCGAGCCGGGTCCCGTAGGAGACGCCGAGGTAGTTC
>JAVEES010000250.1 GCA_030840285.1 Pseudonocardiales bacterium | reverse complement strand
GACCTCGGATACTGCACTACCCATGCACGCTCCCTAGTACCCCCGGCCTGTCACTTGACAGTTTTCATGGCGGCCCTACGCGTTGGGTGTCGCTGGCGTAACCAAATACCGGCGCTGCGTAACCGATTCGTGTCCCGCGTTTATGTCATGTGACAGAAAAGCATTTTTAATGGTCAGTGGGCCCCGATGGGACGATGGCGATCACTCGTGCCGGCCGGCCACGCTTGCGGACGCAGCGGCGACCTGGCACGACGGCACGCGATGAGATCCTCGATGCTGCAGGCGAACTCTTCACGACCCTCGGCTACGCAGGCACATCGACTCGCACCATCGCCGAGGCCGTCGGCATTCGTCAGGCCTCGCTCTATCACTACTTCAAGACAAAAGACGACATCCTGTGCGCCCTGCTCAGCCAAACGGTGACACCGACGCTCATGATCGTCGACAGACTGACGGGCGCCGAGCCGCCCATGAGCCCGGCCGAGCATCTGCACGCCCTTGCGCTCTTCGACGGCCGCCAGTTGCTTGACGGCCGCTGGAACCTTGGCGCGCTGTATATGCAGCCCGAACTACGTGGAGCGCACCTCGAACCGTTCTGGTCGGACCGGGAGCGGCTGAGGCTGCACTATCTGGCGGTGAGCAGGGCCATCGTCGCGGACACCGGCGTCGACCAGGCGGCCGCCGATCTGCCGTTCCGCTTGGTGGAGTCACTGGTCAACATGTGGAACAAGCGGCCGGGTCCGGACCGAACGAAACTGCCGGAACACGTTGCGGACGCGTGCATCCGGGTCCTCGGCATGCCGGACACTGCAACACCGGTGCTTCGCGCCCGCAGTCATCTCGAATTGACCCGGCACGCCGGCGCCAACTAGTTCCTTCCGGGCACGTCAGGGACTGGACAGCAGTGTCCCGAACTTCATCGCCAGCCATGGCTTGCGGCCGCCGGGCCGTAGCTGCCCGCGAAGCACGGGCGAGAGCTGTGAGATCCGTCCGTAGCCCAGTAGCAGGAAGGCGACCGGATCCGCGGTGATGACGCAGTCGGCCTTTTTTCCCGCTGCGGTGACGACCGCGGTACCGTCGTCGACGGCTATGCGGTAACTGGAGCCTCCGCGCATCCGCAACTCGAAGCTGATGTGCACGCCTGCCGCGCGCCGGGGCCGCAGATATTGGGGCGCAATGGACAGCACGCCAGGGATCACCAGGAAGGCGTCAGCGGCGGAGACCGTCCACCGCATGTTGGCCGTGCGCGAGATGTCGAGGCCGTGGATCACCTGTTCGCCAAGGAGCAGGGCGGCCATCGTGGGCGGACCGATCACCAGCCCATTGGGGGTGGCTATCTCGGCGCCCGGGTCGGCGGCCGCTGCCGCGTTCAGATAGGCGTCGGCGGAGGTCTCCAGCATGTCGGCCAGGCGGTGCAGGTTGCGCTCGGGCACCTCTTCGAGGTGGCGGGCATTGACCTTCGCACTGAGCCGCGAGGGCGATTCGGTCGGTCGATTGGCATGGGTCATATAGCCGTTCGTGTGACGTGTCAGTGCCTGGGTGTAATCACGGAGATCACCGACGACGTGTGCGGCGGTCTCCGCGGCCGTCCAGATGAGGCCGGGCGCGGGTACGTCGGGCTTGTCGATGCTGCGCCACAGGTCGGCGCTTCGTGCCACGGCGTCGCGCAGCGCAGTGAGGATGGGGCCGTAGGCCTGACGGGTGTCCTCGACCGGGCCGGTGAGGTGCACGGGTGCTAATGTCATAGGGCAACTATGACACATATTGTTACTATGTCAATAGGGTATGCTGCGTCTGACGGAAGAGGAGCGATACATGTCGGATCCGGCAGCCGGACCCGCCTCGCTGCGCGCTGAACAGGTCGCGCAGACGCGGGCGGCGCTGGTTGCGGCCGGCCGCAGGCTGTTCGGCGAGAACGGCTTCCGCGCGACCTCGGTCGAGGACCTTGCGCGCGAAGCCCGCGTCACCACGGGCGCCCTCTATCACCACTTCCCCACCAAGACAGCGGTTTTCGAGGCCGTTTTCGTCCAGGCGCACACCGACTTGATGACGCAGTCGGCGAAGGCTGCGAAGGGTGCGTCAGATGGCATCGAAGAGCTGGCCCTTGGCTTCGAGGCATTTCTCGACGGCGTACTGCAGCCGGATATGCAACGGATCCTGATCGTCGACGGGCCGGCAGTGCTGGGCCTGGCCCGCTACACCGCGCTCGACGAGCAGTATGCGCACGCGGTGATCGTGCACGCGCTGACCGCCGCCGCGGAAGCGGGAACGATCAGCGTGGAGGATCCCGAAACCGCCACCCGGCTGCTGCTCGGGGCGCTGACCCGCGGCGCGATGCTGATCGCGAACTCGCCCGATCCCATCGAGACGCGGCATGCCGTCGCCAAATCGATGCGGGCGCTGCTATCGAGCTTCACTCCGTCGCGCTGATGGCGGATGCTGGAGGCATGACGCATCCGCGACCGCTGCGCCGATTCGACCCCTTCCGGCCGATCGACATGCTGACGTCGCTGTGGTCATCGGCGGCGGTAGCACCGGTCAGCAGCGGAG
>JAVEES010000219.1 GCA_030840285.1 Pseudonocardiales bacterium | reverse complement strand
GCCCGCTGCGTCGTTCGGAGTCGATACCGCGGCCGTCGTCGCTGACCTCTAGCGTGATTTCGCCCGCGTCCACGGTGACGCTGACATCGGCGCGGCTTGCTTCGGCGTGCCGTGCGACGTTGGCCAGCCGAGTCGAGGTGTGGGATGCCACAGTGCTTCTCGCAACACGGCAACCAGATCCTCCAGGACGTCGTCATCGACGACCGAGTCGACTGGGCCGGAAAAGTGGATCTGCGGCTCGAATCCGATTGAGCCGGCGGATTCGGCGGCGATCGCCAGTAGTTGCTTGCGCGTGGTCGAGGTTTCGGGACCCAAGGGTCCGCGCAGCTGGAATATCGAGGTACGAATCTGCCGGATCGTGGCGTCGACGTCTTCCACGACCCGGGCCAGCCGCTCCGAGGGGGCTGTCTGCTGGTCTGGGCGCACACGTTCGTCACCAACGAGATCCACAACCAGCTGGCTGCGGAGCAGATCTACTTCCCAGCGGCGAACAGCGCGGCGGTAGCCGGCCCGGAATTCAAAGCGATGCGGCAATACGGCGGCCAGCAGTTGACCACCGGAGCGCAGGCCCAGGTCTACGCAGATCACTTCATCGCGGTCCACCTGAAGGCCATCGCCGACGGCAAGACCTACGCACAGCTCAGCACGGCAGCCAAGGCGGATCCGACCAACACTGTGCTCGCCGGTCAGGTCGCCACCGTATTCAAGGGTGAGACCCTGCGCGGTCTACTGCTCAACGCCTACGCCTTCGGGACGATGGCCACCATCGCGCTCATCGCCGCCATCGCTGCGTTCGTCGCCGCTGGCTTGATGCTGGTGCTGTCAGCGCTCGGAATGGTCCACATCCGCAAAACCAGAATCGCGACGACTGCCTGAGCGCCCCCGTGTCCAAGTCACGCGCTGTCCCTTGCTACCGGCGAGGGGCGGTGCGTGAGGCGTTGTTACGCGGCGCGTATGCCGGAGTCCGACGCCTAAGTTGCGCGTGGCGTGGACCTGCCAAGGCTGCGGAATCCAGCAGACCCGTCGAGCGCGCGCAGGCAGAGGTTCCGTTCGCAAAGTTGTCGCGCCGCTTAGATGACCAGGCCGATCATTCGGAAGCGATACGGGCAGTGCGACGTCGAGTTCGACTGTCCGGCCACGCGGCGAGCGAGCTGCGGAAGTTTTGCTCTATCGAGTGCGCGTGGCTCGGGCGCAACCGCCCCGCACACTGGAGTCCGCCCCGCAGCGTCCCGATGCCGACACCCCGTCCTAACCACTGCGACTCGATGCCGGCGACCGGGTCCGCTCTGGTGGAATAGCCAGGCGGCGAGCTGCTGCGTGAACGCGCGCTGTTCAGCAAGACGGATCGCCGCCGCATCGACATCGGATAAGTGCATTCGCGTCGCCAGCGGCAGGAATCGTGCCCGCAGGGTGGATAGGGACTCCTTGTCACCCGGCACCGCGTACCAGCCCGTCAGCAGTGCTCGTCCAACGAGCCTTGGCTGAATCCAACTCCGCGGCAGCACTCCACCCGAGACGGTCGCGTGGTCACGGCCGTCGACATCGTCTTCTTCGATCTGTGCAAGTTCGCTCTGCAGACTCGGATCAAACCGAAACCGGGCGAGCACCTCGAGGTAGCAGGTCAGCGGAGTCTCGCCGAGGTACAGGCTGCGCCACACACCGTTCGGATCGTCCCTCTACCGTTGAACCGGCCGTCCTCGGCGAACTTCCATGGCGTCCAGGACCACGGTTCCGGCGCATACCCAACGCGCCACACTTGCCGTTCCGCTCCGCTGGCACAGCGGATGTCGCCATTCTTAGTACGCATACAGGACTCGACCGAACCCATCAGCCGGTCGCCGCGAACTGCCGTGCCGCGGCAAGCACCTGCGGCCTCACGTCGTCAACCCCTCCCTCACGCAGTAACCGCGATGGCTGTTTGGCGGTGGCGTCGTAGCCGTACGTCGGGCCGCCGCAACACGAGGCAGCGACGTATCAAGCGTGCTGATCGCACCGGTTGGCGTCGAAGCGAGGCCGGTTGGGGTGCGGTACTGATTCGGTGAGAGGTAGCTCTTCACCGCCCTGCTCTGCGCGAAATTTGAGCCTCGGCCGAGGCTGCGGACTATTTTCCCGAAAGGTCAGGGGACCCACCTTCGGGCAAACGCCTATGTTGGAAAGGCGAAAACAAAATGCTTGTCCCAATCTGTTAACTTTATGTTACCTTTCATGAGCACTACACATATGCCGTCTGCAGACCGGATCGAAGCCTCGTTCGAACGACGCACAGGTTCGCAGTACGACCCTCGCGAAACCAGGCCGAATTCGAGTCGATGATGACCGTGGTGGATTCGCCCAGGCGACCTACCGAGGCACCACTGCAACTGCTTGCTGCCTGCGGCGTGGGGCGATGGTAGCCGCCGCCGAAAAGCGGATCCGTAATTCACCGATACCGAGAATCATCAACAATGGCGGGAACACCTCTATGAGCAACTCAGCCGACTTACCTAGCGTTCTTCTCAGCGCGCCGGACGCGCTGTTCCTGATGCGACGGGTAGTGACTCAGGCGCTGACCTTGATCCCCGCGGGAGAGGTAGCGGGAATCGAACTCGCCGACGGGGAGGTGCTGACGTGCGTGTGCTCGTCGGGAAGCCCGCAGTACGGCGTCGGGTCCCAGCTACCGCTCAGCGGCAGCCTGTCCGGACTCGCGCTCCGTACCGGTGCGACATTGGCATGCAATGACACCGCCGTCGATGAGCGGGTGGACAACGAGGCCTGCCGCGGAGTAGATCTCGTGTCGATCGTCTGCGTGCCGCTTCGGCGAGGAGCCGAGGTCGTGGGGGTATTGAAGCTGAGCTCGTCGCGGGCCTACGCCTTCGACGCCCAGGCCGTTGCCCTATTGAGCAGCCTGGCTGCGTTCATCAGCGACGCCATTGCCGGCTGGGCCGACCTGGCCCGATCCGCCACCGCGGTGCTCGCGATCGACCGCCAGACCAACGACCGGCTGATCGGCCTGAATTCCATGACTGCCGACCGGCGGGAAGAAACCGAGGCGACCGAACAGTTCGTGGCCAACGTCCTGCGGCCTGGCGCCGTCGATGATCGAGATGCCCGGCGACAGGTGGAAGCATTATTAGGCGGCTCCGCCCTGTCCATGCTGTTTCAACCCATCATCGATCTCAAGACGGACCGCCTGGCCGGCTGCGAGGCACTGGCTCGCTTCGCGGACCAGCCGATGCGCCCACCCGAGATTTGCTTCGCCGAAGCCCAGCGCGTGGGCCTGGGAGCCGAACTGCAACTCGCAGCGGCCCACAAAGCTTTGGCACAACTGCCACAGCTGCCGCCAGGTGCCTATATGTCCATCAATGTAGGCCCCGATGTCGCCGGCTCACCGGCACTCCTGCGGCTCCTGCACAGCGTCGACAGCCAGCGGGTGGTCATCGAGCTGACCGAGCACATGCAGGTCGAGGATTACCCAGCCCTCATCAGCGCCGTGCACAGCATCCGCGCGGCTGGCGCGCGGCTCGCCATCGACGACACCGGCGCCGGCTACGCCAGCTTTTCCAGCATCCTCCGACTGGCACCCGACCTGATCAAACTCGACCGGATACTGACCACCGGTATCGATGTCGACCCGGCACGTCAAGCCCTTGCGGGCGCGCTCGTGAACTTCGCCGCACAGACCGGAGCCTGCGTCATCGCCGAGGGTATGGAAACCTTCGCCGAACTTGACGTCATCCGCCAACTCGGCGTCGGATACGGTCAGGGCTACTTCCTCGGAAGCCCAGGCCCCGTCACCCGCATGACCCGCATGACCCGCCAAACGAGAAAACCCCCCAGCTACCCCGCCGTATCCGTCGGGCTAGCTTCCGGGTAGGTGTGATGACGTCCGCGTCGCCGGCTAGCGCGCAATCGCGCCGACGAAGTCGAGATCAACCTTGCGATCCGGAAGGCGGGAGCGACGCTCGTATCGGTCGCCGGGAACATCGACGAGACACCGAGCGGCATGCTGAGGCACGCCATCATCAGCGGCCTCGCCGAGTTCTACTCACGGAACCTGGCAGCCGAGTCCAAGAACGGCATGCTGCAGAAGGCGTAGAACGGCGGCACGCCCGGCGTGGCTCGTTCGGCTATCGCAACAGGGCCGCCGTCATGCTTTCGGCCAAGTGGCTGGCGTAGCGGCGAAGCGGCCAGCCGCCTCTAAGGACGAGAAGGTCGTAGAGGTCGGGCGAGCTGTAGAGCCAGAGGATGTCGGTCGCCTTCCTGAGTGTCACTACGGGTCTGAGGTGGCGTTGAATGCGTTGGGCGTTTCGGCGCATCCGGTCCCGGCGTTGCTGGTCGGTCTCGGCGAGCAGGCTCGCCATGTCAGCGTCGGTGGCTGCGGTGGCTCGGATGAGCAGCAGGATGGGGGCGACCAGCGGCATGACTTCGGTGGTGAGCTTGCCCCACTCGGCGATGATCACGCGGGGATCGTGCTCGTCGGTGCTCATCTTGTCTGAGCGGTTCGGTGCAGGCACGGGGCCACGCCCGGCGAGGCCGCGTTCCCAGATCGCCCGAACCAGCGCAGCCTTTGTGCCAAAGGATTTGTAGATCGTCTCGGCTGACACCCCGGCGTCGCGGGCTACGGCGGCGATGGTGGTGACCGCATACCCGTCGTTGAGAAAGCGGCGTTGGGCGGCGCCGAGGACGGCATCGCGGTTGCGCTGGGCGTGCTCCCGACGTCCGGTCGAGTCGTAAGGCCTCTTGACGGTGGTCACCGCTCGCTCCATACTCAAATTCGTTACAGATAACTGTATCAAACTTCCAGTGCTCCGTTGGGAGCCGTCATGACCGCGAGTCCGCTCGAAGTAGTCCAGCGTTTGGTGCAGGCAACTAACGACCATGACCTGGACGGCATTGTCGCTTGCTTCGCCGCGACCTACGTCAATAAGACCCCGGCTCATCCTGGTCGTGGTTTCGAGGGCAAGGACCAGGTGCGGCGCAACTGGGCCCAGATTCTGGGCGGAGTGCCCGATGTCAGCGCTGAAGTCCTCGCGTCGGTGACCGACGGTGTGGTCGGAGTGGCGGATGGTCGGCACCCGGCGCGACGGCGTCCCTCATGAACTGCGCGGCGTCATCGTCTTCGACGTTGCCGGTGCGCTGATCAGTGCGGCCCGGTTCTACCTGGAACCGGTCGAGCACGAATCGGGGACCGTCGATGACGCAGTACGCCACGTTGCTTCACCCAGCCCTGTCGGTGTGACGCCGTGATCCTCGTCGCCGGAGGCACCGGCTTACTCGGCACCTGCATCGTCACGCGGCTCACAGCGGCCGGCGAACAGGTCCGGGTGCTGACCCGTGACCCGCTGCGTGCTGGGCAGCTGCCCGCCCGGGTCCAAGTCGTGGTCGGCGATGTCCGCCATGGACCCCTCGATGATGCGGTGGACGGCTGTAGCGGCGTGGTCTCAGCGGTCCACGGATTCATCGGCCGCCGCGGAAACAACCCGGCGACCGTGGACCGAGACGGCAACCACAATCTACTCACTGCCGCCGCCGCGGCCGGTGCCAAGAGGTTCGTTCTGGTGTCTGCCGCCGGGGCGCGGGCCGATCATCCGCTCTCACTTCACCGCATGAAGTACGCCGCTGAACAGGAACTCCTAGCGTCGAACTTGGCTGGCGTCATCGTGCAAGCCCCGCCGTTCCTGGAGACATGGCAGCAGGTCATCGGGGCCAAGCTCGCCGACGGTGGCCCGGCACTCGTGCTGGGACCCGGCCGTAATCCGATCAACTTCGTCTGCGCCGATGACGTAGCCGCGTTCGTCGTACTTGCCATCAGCGGTGACCCGCGCATCGGCTCGGAGATCACGGTCGCCGGCCCTGAGAACCTCACGTTCCTCCAAATCGCTGAGTACCTAACCGCCCGTCACCAGCGCAGCGGCGCAATCAAACATGTCCCTTTAGCCGCGCTCAAGGCAATGGCTGTGCTAGCCCAGCCGTTCCAACCGGCGTTCGCGCGCAAAGCTCACGCCGCCGTCGTCATGAACACCACCGACATGACTCTCGGCCCAACCACAGGCCGGCAAGCGTTTCCCGATGTCCCGGTGACCAGCATCGATGACCTCGCCAGGCGAGTGGCGTCGCCCTGATCACCGAACCCAGCCGGGTCTCTCAAACCAGCAGGGCCCGAACCCGACGACCTAAGGGTCGGCGTACGCGCTCGGACATTGAGTGCTCGGATATCAGGTGAAGTAGCCGGCAGGCCCCACCTCGCGCCGGTGCTGCAATCCGGGAGGTAATGATCGCGCAGGATTAGGGCCATCACTTCGCGTCGGCTGCGAACGCCGGTCTTGTCGAAGATGGATTTGAGGTGGTCCTGGACGGTGTTGTGGGTGATCCACAGTCGGTCGGCGATCTGGGCGGTGGAGTAGCCCTGC
>JAVEES010000204.1 GCA_030840285.1 Pseudonocardiales bacterium | reverse complement strand
GCCCTGCTACTTCTTCTTCCAGACGTCGCCGAAGCCCAACTCCAGCGGCGGATTGACTACGGAACCGGAGACGCCCTTACGCATCAGGTAGTTGATGGTCTCGTAGTGCGCGAAGACCAGCGGGGCGTCCTCCCAGACGATGCCTCGGATCTGCTCGTAGAGCGTCTTGCGCTGCGCCTCGTCCGTGATCGAGCGGGCCTTGGTGATGAGCGTGTCCAGCTGCGGGTTGGAGTACTTGCAGTAGTTGTTGGGCGAACCCGTCACCAGTTGCGTCGAGTAGAAGTTGTCGGGGTCGATGGTGCCTGACCAGTAGGCCGACGTCATCTGATAGTCGCCCTTGGCGTAGCGGTCGAACCACACCGTCACCTCGAGCTGCTGAATCTGCAGGTTTATCCCGATCTTCTTGAGCTGGTCCCGCAGGACCACGGCCGTCTTCTGCAGCTCGGGGTACTGCGGCAGGGACAGGAAGGTCACGGTGAGGCCATTGGCATATCCGGCCTCGGCCATCTTCTGCTTCGCCACGGTCAGATTCGGGCCTGAGGCGTACGGGTCGTTTCCGCCGAACCATTGCGATCCGCTCGGTACCTCCATTGCGCCCACCTCGCCGGCACCGAAGTAGGCGATGTTCAGGATCTCCTTCCGGTCCACCGCGGCCTGTACCGCCTGGCGAAGCGCCTTGTTGTTGAAGGGCGCTTTCGACGTGTTCATCGCAACGAAGTCTGGAATACCGGCGGCGGGCGAGGTGACGTAGGTGTACGCGGAGTTCTTCTTCAGAGCGGCGAGCTGGTCGAGCGGGACAGCGTCGACCCAGTCGACCTGGCCGGACTGCAGAGCCGCGATCCGGCTCTTGTCGACGTTCAGGAAGCGGAATTCGATCTCGTCGAGATAGGGCTGGCCAGCCTTGAAGTAGGTCGGGCTCTTCTTGAGTGTGATGTGGTCTCCCTGGACCCACTCGACGAATTCGAATGGGCCGGTTCCGACCGGTTTACGCGTGGGATCGCTCGACTCGATCGCCTTCTTGTTGACGATCTCACCGTTCTGGGTGAGGTTGGTCAGGAACGGTGCAAAGGGGGTCTTGAGGTGGAAGGTCACCTTCGTCGGCGACACTACCTCGATGGTTTTGATCGAGGTGTAGGCCGAGGCATAGGACGACGCCGTTTTTGGATTGACGATGCGCTCGAAGGTGTATTTGACGTCGTCGGCGGTGAACTTCTCGCCATTGTGGAACGTGGCATTGTCGACGAGGTCGAACGTATAGGTCAGGTCATCGCTTTGAGTCCAGGACTTCGCGAGCTCTCCGACGAACTTGCCTTTCTCGTCCATCGTGATCAGCTTGCTGAAGATGTTGTCCAGCACCTGCAAACTCGTGTAGATGCCGGCGGCCGCGGGATCCATGCTGGAGGGGTTGCCGGTTAAGGCAGCCGTCAGGGTCCCGCCTGAGACAGGGGTGCCGCTAGCTGTCTGACCGCTCGCATTCCCGCTTCCGGACGAACCGCAGGCGGCTAGCAAGGGACCAAGCGTGGTGGCGGCAAGTGTTGCTCCGGCGAAGATGCCTGATCTTCGCAACAGATCGCGCCGGCTGAGCTGTCCGGACAGGAAACCGTGGGCCAGGGCCTCGGCCCGGGGCGTCTCGTCGTTGGTGTTCATGGCTTCTCCTGAGGTTTCGTGATGATCGAGGGATAGTGCTCAGGCCGAACCGGTCTTGGCCGCCTCACGGGCGCGGAAGTCGTCGGCGATATCTCCCATCTGGGCAAACCAGACACCGTCCTGGGAAACCATGTGCTGAATCAGCTGTTCCAAGAGCTGCATGCGGTGATGCCGTCCGATGATCTGCGGGTGCATCGTGAGCACGTACGTCGCGTCGCTGTTCTCGGCGTACATGCCGTCGAAATCGCCGCGCCACAGTTCCATCGCGTGCGACGGTGCCGCCAGACCCCGCAGGTACACCGGGCTGAAGGCGAACATGAACAGCGAGGAGTCGCAGAGTTCCCAGGCGCCGGGAACCTCGACGATGCCGGTCCGCTCGCCCTTGTCCGAAACCCAGTACGGGCGGTCTGCCGCCAGCTGGCTCGCGTCGTACTCGATGCCGTACTCGGCCAGCAGCGCATAGGTGTTGTGCGAGAGCTCCCACGCCGGCGAGCGGTAGCCGCGCGGCCGTTGCCCGGTCTGGCGCTCGAGGGCATCGATGCCGCGCTCGATCATCTCGCGCTCTTCGTCGAGGGTGAGTCCCGGTGGCGGCTCGTGGCAGTAGCCGTGGTGGCCGATCTCGTGACCCGCCGCCGCAATCGCCTTCGTTTCCTGTGGGTGACGATCGGCAGTGTCGCCCGGGATGAAGAAGGTCGCCGGCAACTGGTATTTATCGAGCAGGTCCAGGATGCGCGGCACGCCTTCGTTGGCCCCGTACGCCCCGCGCGACAGTGCCGAGGGGGTATCGACCTTGAACGAGCCGAGCCACGCCGACTCGGCGTCGAAGTCGAAGGTGAGTGACACCGCAACCCGGTGGCTACTGACTGTTCCTGCTGTTCCCCGTGTTCCTGTGGTCGTTTCGACGCTCACGATGTTGCCCCTTTGGAAAGTGCGGAAATGGTGGACGTGCGTTGAGCCAGGCCGGCCGCGGCGACATGGCAGGCCGCCGAATGCGTCTGGTCGAAATGCGTTTGTGGTGGGTCGACGGTGCGGCACTGCTCGATCGCGACGGGACATCGCGGATGGAAACGGCAGCCACTCGGCGGATTGACCGGACTGGGAATTTCACCCGTCAACCGGATGCGCGACATCTTGCGTCCGGGATCGGCGTGTGGAATCGCGTCGATCAGCGCTCGGGTATACGGGTGCTCGGGGCTCGCGAAGATGCGCTCGACCGGCCCGGTTTCCACGATGCGGCCGAGGTACATGACGGCGACCCGGTCGGACAGATGTTCCACCACGGACAGGTCGTGCGCGATGAACAGCAAGGCCAGCTTGAGCCTGTTTCGCAGCTCGTCCAGGAGGTTGAGGATCTGGGCCTGCACGGATACGTCGAGGGCCGACACCGGCTCGTCAGCCACCAGCAACTCAGGGCCGAGGGCCAGCGCGGCCGCGATCGCCACTCGCTGCTGCTGGCCGCGGGACAGCTGTCGCGGTTGCCGTGCCGAAAGGTGGCGCGGCAGACCGACCAGGTCCATCAGCTCGGCTACCCGAGCGGTTCGATCGGCCGGGCTGCCTACCCGATAGGCGTCCAGTGGCTCACGGATCGTTCGCTCGATGGGCCACCGAGGATCCAGCGAGCTCCGCGGATCCTGAAAGACCGGTTGGACCCGCCTGCGGAACTGGGCCCGACCACGGCGAGAGGCAAGCGCGACATCCTCGCCGGCGAAGCGGATGCGTCCCGCCGTCGGCTTGCTCATGCCGGTGACGCAGGCGCCCAAGGTGCTCTTGCCGGAGCCCGATTCGCCTACCAGCGATAGCACTTCGCCCGGACGGATGTGCAGGTCCACTCCCTCTACGGCGTGGACCGAGCCGGAGCCGAACAATCCGCGCCGGATGGGGAATCGCTTGACGAGACCCTCGACCTCGAGCAGCGGAGCGCCGTCGTGGTCGTTGACGGTGCTGGCTTGATCGGTCATGAAGGATCACCTACCGGGACAGCGGGATTCGGCGTTGGAGAGTCCGGCAGCGGCGCCAGCCCGGCGGTTGCCCGGGTTGCCGGGTCGAGCCAGCACGCGATCTGGCGCTCTGCGCCGGACGTGGCCAGCGGCGGCACGGTGGCGCAGACGTCCATCCGGTGGGGGCAGCGATCGGCAAAGCGGCATCCCGCTGGAGGGTGGGACAGATCCGGGACCTGGCCGCCGATCACCCGAAGCGCACGGCCGCGCCGGCCCCGGCTCGGCAGCGCATCGAGCAACGCACGGGTATAGGGGTGGCGGGGCGCGGCGAAAAGCTCCCCGACGGGTGCCACCTCGACCAGTTGGCCGGCGTACATGACCCCGACGCGGTCGCAGATCTGGGCAACGACTCCCAGGTCGTGCGCAATGAGCAGGATCGTAGTGCCGTGCTTGCGTTGCAGTGCGGCAAGCAGATCGAGAACCTGCGCCTGAATCGTGACGTCGAGCGCTGTGGTCGGCTCGTCGGCAAGGAGCAGGGACGGGTCGTTGGCCAGCGCCGCGGCCATCACGACCCGCTGCCGCATGCCACCGCTGAGCCTGTGCGGTGGGTCGGAATAGCGACTTTCGGCAGCGGGAATGCCGACTTCGCGCAGCAGTTCCAGCGCGCGAGCTTTGCTCTCGCGACGGCTGACCTGGCGGTGCGCGCGCACCGTCTCGGCAACCTGGTATCCGATTCCGAACGTCGCGTCGAGCGAGGTCGCCGGATCCTGAAACACCATGCTTACCTCGTCACCGCGCAACCGGCGATGCTCGGACTCGCTCATCGCGAACAGGTCCTCGCCCCGGAACATCAGCTGCCCGGTCACCCGCGCGCTGGCCGGCAACAACCCCATCAAGGCCATGGACAGGGTCGTCTTTCCGCAACCCGACTCGCCCACCAGGCCGAACGTCTCATTTTCCTCAAGCGTCAGGGAGACGTTCTGAACAGCTGACACGATTCCGCCGCGACGCGCATAGTCCACTCCGACATCACGGAACTCGACAAGGGCGCTCATTGCGTGAGTCCGTTGGGGTCGAAACTGCGCCGCAACCCGTCACCTATCAGGTTGAAGGCAAGGACGCTGATGGCGATGCCCAGTCCAGGAAAGATCTCGACCCAAGGCGCTTGGGCCAGGTAGTTGTTCCCGTCCGCGAGCATCAGCCCGAGTTCCGGCGTCGGAGGCTGGGAGCCGAGACCCAGGAAGGACAGGGCCGCCTCGATCACGATCGCGAACGCCATCAACACGCTCGCCTGGACCAGCGCCGGTCCGATCGCGTTAGGCAGAACATGTCCGCGGATCACGCTCAGATGCGAGGCTCCGCGGGCTCGCGCCCCGCGGACGTAGGGCTGCCCGCGCACTACCAGGACGGAGCTGCGGACCACCCGGGCCATGATCGGCACGTAGATGATCGCTATCGCGAGCAGGGCGACCAGCGATCCCGGCCCGAGGATGGCGATCAACGATATTGCCAGCAGAAGGGCCGGAAACGAAAGGAGTAAGTCGATCAAGCGCATCAGGACGAGGTCGCTCCAGCCGCCCGCATAGCCGGCGAGGACACCGATCGGCAGTCCAACCACCATTGCAAGTGCGACGGACCCGACGGCGATGCCGAGTGAGACCCGGAAGGCGTAGAGCACCCGGCTCAACACATCGCGGCCGAGATCATCCGAACCGAACGGGTGCGCCAGGCTCGGGGCCGCCAGGATCCGGTTGCCGTCGATCGCCTCGGGACTGTGCGGCGCCAGGACCGGAGCCAGGATCGCCACGGCGATAAGGACGAACACGATCGTCCATCCCGCAAGGCCCTCCCTGCCACCGAACCGCTCGGTGAGGGTGCGCCGTTCATCGCGAGGCATCACGACGGCCTCACCGACTGCGCCGACAGGACCGACCGGGCCGACTGGGCCGACTGGGCCGGCTGGGCCTGCTTGGTTTGGGATCATGCCGACACCGCCTCCTCGACACGTGGATCCAGCAAGCCGTGGATGATGTCGGTGATCAGGTTGACCACGATGAACAAGCACGCGACGGTGAGCACACCGGCCTGGACGACCACGTAGTTGCGTTCGCTGATCGCGGTGACGATGAGGCGCCCGACGCCGGGCAGCGCAAAGAGGTTCTCGATCACGATCGCGCCGCCGAGCAATACGCCGAACTGAATACCGGTCACGGTGATGATGGGTCCGGAGGCGTTGCGTAGTGCGTGAACGCCGACGATGCTCCGCTCACGAAGGCCTTTCGCCCGCAGGAAGGCGATGTAGGGCTCGCTGAGGGTGCCGAGCATCGCTGCCCTGGTAGTACGCAAGATGTAGGCGGTCTGCCCGGTCGCGAGAGTGACCACCGGCAGGATCATGTATCGAATGTTCTGTACCGGGTCCTCGGTGAAGGAGACCCAGCCGCTGGGCGGCAGCAGGTTGAGAACGCTGGTAAGCAGCAACACCAGCATGAGGCCCAGCCAGAAGTCCGGGATGCTGATCGCACCGATGACGAACCCGCCGGAGAGCTTGCGTGCCCATCCGGTCCGGGCAGCGACCAGCACCCCCACCGGAACGCCGACACCGACCGCAAGCAGCATCGCGAGCACCGTCAGTTCGAGCGTGATGGGCAGCGAGACCTTCAACAGGCTGGTGATCTTCTCGTGGCTGATGAAGTCCTGACCGAGGTCTCCGTGCAGGACACCGCGTATCCAATCCCAGTACTGCTGGGGCAGCGGGTGGTCCAATCCGAGCTGCGAGCGGACAGTTGCGATGTTCTCCGGTGTTGCCCGGATGCCCAGCATGCTGCGCACCGGATCGCCGGGAACGAGCCGGATCAGCAGGAACACGAAGATGCTCGTCGCGATCAGCACCGGAACCGTCAGGATCAGCCGGCGCAACGCATAACTCAACCGGGCGTTCATCGGCGCACCACCAGGACGACTCGTCGGGTCGATGTCCGCTCAGCACGGTTACATCGCAGCTTCATAGACGAATTCACCACCTCGGATGGTTGCCGCAACGGCAATGTCGGCGATGGTGGCCGGATCGCCCACGCGGGGATCGCGATTCAGGATCACCAGATCTGCGTACTTGCCCGGCGTGATGGAG
>JAVEES010000195.1 GCA_030840285.1 Pseudonocardiales bacterium | reverse complement strand
GCAGAAGCGGGCAAGTACAAAGTGTTGCCATTAGACGGCACGGTCCAACAGCGGCTGGCTGTGGAGCGGCCCCAGGTCTCCCGGCCACGAACCCGATACGTCTACTACCCCGGCGGCGCTGTCGTGCCGCCCTTCGCCGCACCACCCATTTTCAATCGCCCTTACAGCATCGAGGCGGAGTTGGAGATTCCCGCGAGGGGCGCCGAGGGAGTTTTGCTCGCTCAGCGTGGAGACGCCGGCGGATACGCCTTCTTCATCGCTGTCAGCAGGCCGCACTTCTCGTATAACTACGTGGGACAGGAGCGGTTCGAAGTGGTCAGCCCGGACCCGGTTTCCCCTGGGGAGCACGCGGTGCGCTTCGAGTTCGAGCCCACCGGGAAGCCGGACATCCCCAACGGGAAGGGCGTCCCTGGGACGGGATGTCAACGTTTTGTTGGATCACGTTTAGCGTCTCATCGGTCACAAACGCCTGCACGGCGGGATCGTTGGCGAGGGGCGCATAGGCGGCAACGAACGAGTCCGTCTGGGTGAGCTGCACCCTGGCCCAGGATGCGACGATCGCAACGGGCGCGAGAACCGCGCCGATGGCGATCAACGCCGTCGCAAGTAAGGTCCAACCCCAGCTACGTTTCTCGTGCGCGCTCGCTTGCCCAGCAAGCGGTGGCACTGGCGTCGTTGGCTGCGTGAGAAGGTCCTCACGCAGCGCCGCGTTTTCGGCCTCGAGTTGCGCGATCTTGTCGAGTAAATCGTCGTTCGTCAGCTGTGCCATGTCGAGCCCGATTTCCTGGGATTGTCGTGCGGCCGACCGAAGGTCCTTCGATTAGGGAATTTCGATACATCTTCCGACCTTCGTGGAAGCGAAACATCATCCGCGGAGGGTGAGTAACCCGGCGATCAGTTCCGTTGACCTCTCGCCGAGATGGGGGGACGATGATCGCGAATTGCACGGTACGAAGGCCATGGCACGAAGGCACCTGCTACTTCGCCGACTGCGGCCGTCCAACGAAAAGGCCATCCAACGAAAAGGGCGAAAAGGGGTCGGGTACATGAGCACTGTGAGGTCACTGCGCAGATCCCGGAAGTGGACCGGACCATCACCATCGCACAGAGTTCCTCTTTGCCGACCCTCCAGCTCTTCTACGGGCTCGCGGTGGCAGCGGGAGCGTGGCTGCCCCGGATCGCTTTGCCCTTCCTAGCTCTAGCTGCTGGCGTTCTGGTCGCGCGGCGTCGCGCGCTCGCACTTGTATGGGCGGCGGTCGCGCTGGCGATTGGGGCGCTCGTGGTCGTCGTCGGAATCGGGATCGGCCGGCTGCTCTTCGTCGGCTCCGTCTCGCCCTCTCTAATCCCGGCCGGAGTCGCCGACACCGCGTTCGACACAGTCACCACGGCCATGCGCGACACGGGCATTGCCGTTCTCGTGCTTGCAGCCGTCGTCGCCGTCGTCGCCTGGTTCTCCGGGCCGTTCGCTGCACCACGAAGACTCCGGGGATTCTTCGGCTCGGGCATCGCCGCAGTGCGCGAGGCCGCCGCGCGGCACGGGATCACCACCGAGCGCACTGGCGAATGGCTCTATGCGCAGCGAGCCTTGCTACGCGCAGCAGTCGCAGTGATCGCGGCAGCGATCGTGCTGCTTGTCCGCCCGCTCACCACGGGGCTCGTCCTCTGGACGTTGGTCGGGGCCGCCGTCGCCGTTGCCCTCCTCGAGCTGCTTCAGCGACCCGTGATCATCGTGCCGGCGACTGCTGGCGTACCGGAAACTGCCGGCGAGTATCGAGACATCGAACCGGCATCCGCCAATCCATCCGTCAATCCCCCAACCCAGAATAGGTATTCTCATGAGCAAATATCCGCTGATCTCGGACCACGGGCTGATCGGTGATCTCCAGACCGCCGCTCTCGTCGCTACGGACGGCACGCTCGATTGGTTCTGCAGTCCGCGCTTCGATTCGCCGAGCATTTTCGCTTCCCTGCTGGACCACGACAAAGGCGGGCACTTTAGTACCCGCCCGGTTGGCGAGGCCTTTGAAACGAAGCAACTATATCTGCCCGATACCGCCATCCTCATCACGCGTTTTCTTACGGAGGGTGGTGTCGGTGAACTGGTCGACTTCATGCCGACCACCGGCTATTCGGCCAGCGAGGGGCACCGTCTGATTCGTTTGCTGCGATGCGTGCGCGGAACGATGGCGTTCGACATCGAGGTGGCTCCCCGGTTCGATTACGGTCGCCAGACGCACCGCCTGACCGTCAGTGAGGAGGGTGCGGAGTTTGACGCCGGTGAAACGCGCATGACTCTCAGCCTCATTCGCGAAAAGAATGATGCGCGGTTGGGCCGGTACGAAGCGACGGACGACGGCGACCTGCACGTATCGCTGACTCTTAACGCAGGCCAAATGCGCGGCGTGGTCTTGGAGACCGGTCCAGATACTAAGCCGGTGATGATACCGCCCGCAGAGGCTGAGCGTCTTCTTGAGAGCACGGCGCAGTTTTGGCAAGACTGGGTTGGCCAATCCACCTACGCCGGGCGGTGGCGAGAGGAGTTGGAGCGGTCCGCGATAACTCTGAAGCTGCTGACCTACGCCCCGACGGGCGGTTTGGTCGCGGCTCCGACGGCCGGCCTGCCGGAACA
>JAVEES010000161.1 GCA_030840285.1 Pseudonocardiales bacterium | reverse complement strand
ACCGTCCAGCTCAAGATCACCTCGGCGTCCGGCGCGATAGCGGTGCTCGGCAGCACGCGGGTCGCTGCCGACGGGACCTGGCGGCTGACCGTGCTGCCGCGGCTGTCGGGCACCGTCTCGGCCAGCTACGCCGGGGCGCCGGGACAACCCGCGGCGACGACCACCCTCGGAGCGCTCACCGTGGGCACCTGGGCCTCGTCCGTGACGCTCGCTGCTCAACTGAGCCAGCAGGTCGCCGGTGCGCCCAACCGGCTGACGGGCACCGTGAGCCGCGGCTACGGCGGCACTAACGGGCCGGCGCCCGGCGTGCTGGTCCGGGTGTATCTCGTGACGACAACGGGCGCTACGCCGATCATCGGGACCGCGACGA
Organism: Pseudonocardiales bacterium; assembly: GCA_030840285.1. Taxonomy (GTDB): domain Bacteria; phylum Actinomycetota; class Actinomycetes; order Mycobacteriales; family Jatrophihabitantaceae; genus Jatrophihabitans_A. The sequence continues at coordinate 6,542 of JAVEES010000161.1, read as the reverse complement.
CGACTGCCGCGGGAACCTTCGCACTGACTGTGGCGCCGACCGAGAATGGCACTTTGGTCGCCAAGGTGGTCTCGGTGACCGGCTACTCCGACTCGGCCTCGGCACCGGTGAATGTCGCGACTTCGACGAGGGTCAGCGGGTCAGCACCCGTTTTCGCCGGCACGGGTGGCACGTTCCTGTTCAGCATCTCGGTTGCCGCGCCGCGGGTCGCCTCGGTATCGGTGCAGGCCTGGGACGGCAGCAACTGGAACACCGTCGCATCCGCAACCACCACTGCCGCCGGACTGGTAAGAGTCCCGCTGGCCGCGGGATCGGTCGGCAAGTACACGCTGCGTGCCACGGTGACCGGAGACAGCCGTGGCGGTGACGGGGTGAGCAACAACGTCGTGGTCACCGTCCGCTAGGGGTCCTGCGCCCTCCGCTTTTGGCGTGGGGTCCGGGTATGCACGGACTCCACGCCACAAGCGGTGCCGTTCGGGGGGTGAGGCAGACTGACGGTGATCGAGACCGGCGGAGCAGAACGGTGCAGGCGATGGCAGCACGACGAAGGACAGGACTCGACGCCGAGGCGGTGGACTCGCTGCGAACCCGCTTGGCGGAGGGTAAGAGGCCGCGGGTGCAGTTCTCCGGAACCCAGTTCCCGGACGGGACGACGGGCAGCGTCGTTCGCATCGGTGAGGAATCAACCGACGGCGCCGACTTCATCACCGTCCGGATGAGCGTCAACGGCGTCACCGATGAACTCGCCTTCGCGCCCAATGAACTCCGGTTGCCGGGCCGCAAGCTCGCATCCGCACCGGCGCGAGCGGCCAAGCGACCGGCGAGGAAGGCCGCCACGCCCAGCAGTCCGCCCGCGAAGGCCGCTGCCCCCAGTGACCCGCCCGCGAAGGCCGTGGTTCCTATCAGGCCGCCGGCCAAGACGGCCGAGCCGACGAAACCCGCTTCCCCCAGCCAGCGCCGGAAATCCGCTCCGCCGCCGAAGATCACCGTCACTCTCACCTCTGATGCGGCTACCTGGTCGGTGACCGCCAGCCGCGGTGCGCGCTCGGTTGCCAAGTCGCTGCCAGTGTCGCCCGGTGTCGTCACCGCCATCGCGGAACTGCTGGACAACGCGGCGGTCATCGAGGCCGTCGCCGAGGTCAACCAGACGGCGCTGGCCGAAGCCGAGGACCGCGCTGCCCGGCTGCGGGAGGAACTCGCCCAGCTCGATGCCGTGCTGGCCGCTCACCGCGTGCCGCGCTGACACCGGATCGTCGCACCGTCCCGGTAGCCTCGACGCCGTGCCCGATCTGAGTCCACCCCTCGCAGCCCGCAAGCCGATCGAACGAACGCACCACGGCGATACGTTCCTCGACCATTACGAGTGGCTGCGGGACAAGAGCGATCCCGAAGTGATCAGCTACCTCAAGGCTGAGAATGCCTACACCGAAGGCCGCACCGCGCACCTGGAAAGCCTTCGCGAGCAGATCTTCACCGAGATCGCCGAGCGGACGAAGCAGACCGACCTCAGCGTGCCCTACCGGCGCGGCGACTACTGGTACTACTCGCGGACCGTGGAGGGTCACCAGTACTCGATCCACTGCCGGGTGGCGGCCACCGGTGCCGAGCCGCCGGTCGTGCCAGCTGAGGCAATGCCCGGCGAGCAAGTTCTGCTGGACGGTAACGAACTGGCCGCCGGCTCGGAATTCTTCTCGCTCGGAACAGTGGACGTCTCCCCCGATGCCACGCTGCTGGCGTACTCCGTGGATCTCACCGGTGACGAACGATTCACCCTGCGCATCAAGAGCCTCGCGACCGGCGAGGACCTTGCCGACGAGATCAGCGGTGTCTTCTACTCCTCGGCGTGGTCGGCCGACGCCTCGGCGATCTTCTACGTGACCGTCGATGACGCGTGGCGTCCGGACAAGGTCTGGCGTCACACGGTTGGCAGCGCCGCCAGCGAGGACGTCGCCGTGTACACCGAAGCGGACGAGCGTTTCTGGGTCGGCGTGGACCTCAGCCGCAACGAGCGTGCCATCCAGATCTCGGCGAGCAGCAAGCTGACCAGCGAGGTCTGGTTGATCGACGCCGAACAACCGCTGTCCGATGCCGTCGTGGTGGCGCCGCGCCGCGAAGGCGTCGAGTACGACGTCGAGCATGCCGGTGACCAACTGCTGATCGTGCACAACGACGGGGCGAGGAACTTCGCGCTGGCCAGCGCCCCGTTGGAGAACCCCGGACCCGAGCACTGGCGACCTGTCATCGAAGGCTCTGACCAGCGCAGGCTGCTCGGAGTGGACGCCTTCGCCGATCACGTCGTGCTGTTCGAACGCAGCGACGGGATCACGAAACTCTCCGTGCTTCCCCGCACCGCCGGAGCTGAGCCGATCAGCGGTTTCGGCGATCCGGAACCGATCGAGTTCGACGAGCCCATCTACACCGTGTCTCCGGGCACCAACGCCGAATGGTCCGCCGACAGCTACCGATTCAGGTTCGGCTCGATGGTGACTCCGGACACCGTCTACGACTACCAGGTGGCAGCCCGCGCCCTGTCCCTGCGCAAGCAGCAACCGGTGCTGGGTGGGGTGGACCTCTCGGCTTACCGGCAGTCGCGCCAGTGGGCAACGGCTCCGGACGGGACGAAGATCCCGCTGTCGATCGTGCATCGCGCCGACGTCGAGCCCGCCGGCGATGCACCCGTGCTGCTCTACGGTTACGGCTCCTACGAGCACTCGATCGACCCGTACTTCTCGATCCCACGGCTGTCCCTGCTTGATCGTGGTGTCGTCTACGTGATAGCCCACGTGCGAGGCGGTGGCGAGCTAGGAAGGCATTGGTACGACGAGGGAAAGTTGCTCTGCAAGAAGAACACCTTCACCGATTTCATCGCGGCGGCGAACCATTTGGTCGACGCCGGCTGGACCCGTCCGAGACGCATCGTGGCCCACGGCGGCAGCGCCGGTGGCCTGCTGATGGGCGCCGTCGCCAACCTCGCGCCGGAATCCTTCGGTGGGATCGTGGCAAACGTGCCGTTCGTCGACGCGCTCACCACGATCCTCGACCCGTCGCTGCCTCTGACCGTGACCGAATGGGAGGAATGGGGAAACCCGCTGGCCGACCCCGAGGTCTATGCCTACATGAAGTCCTACGCACCCTATGAGAACGTCGAGGCCAAGCCGTACCCGCCAATTCTGGCGATCACGAGCCTCAATGACACCAGGGTGTTCTTCGTCGAGCCGGCCAAGTGGGTTGCCCAGCTACGTGCCAGCAGCCCGACCGCGGACACCGTCCTGCTCAAGACCGAGATGGACGCAGGCCACGGCGGTCGCAGCGGCCGCTACGACGCCTGGCGAGAACTGGCCTTCAGCATCGCCTGGCAACTCGACACCCTCGGCCTCAGCTAAGAGCCGACACCAGACAGAGGTCTGGGCGCTCGGGCCGGACCTGTGGCAGCCGAAATGGGCAAGCCGGTCGGGTATCGGCCGGTCCACCTCAGGAGCCGCGCGTGCCGCCCAGCGCATCGCCGAACTGCTCTGAACGGCTCTTCACCAGGTGGCTCACGGGGGCCTACTAGACTTGCCGCGCGGCAATGGCATCCCAGCCGGAGCGGGCGCCATGCCCGCGCGATGCCAGTACGAGCCCAGCACCATGCCGGTCAGAGCCACGCAGCGCGGTTGAGGGAGCAGCAGATCAGCGACGACGCAGCACGGTTGTGGCGTGGAGCCCGGGATAGCCCGGACTCCACGCCAAAAGCAGCAGAGATCAGCATCGAACAGAAGCGGCTCGATACGTTCTACGGCCGGCTGGACGAGGTAACGGCTGAGACGGCGGCTGCGCTCGAAGGCGTCCGCCGGGCCCCGACCGCTGGCACGCCCGCCGCGATGTCCGAACGTGACGCCTTCGCCACCCTGCACGCCGACCACCTCGCACAGCTCAACGCGGTCGGCGATCGGCTCTGCTTCGGCCGGCTCGATCTGGCCGGCGGCGAGCTTCGCTACGTGGGCCGGATCGGCCTGCGCGACGAGCAGGGAGGGCGGTTGCTCATCGACTGGCGAGCGCCGGCCGCCGAGGCGTTCTACCGAGCGACCCCGGCTGACCCGCACGGTGCGATCAGCCGCCGGCACCTGACCACGTCGGGCCGGACGGTGACCGCCATCTCTGACGAGGTGCTCGATCTGGACGCCTTCACCGAGCTGCACGGCGCTACCGACACCGTGTCCGAGGACGGCGCATTGATGCTCGCCCTCAACGCAAACCGCACCGGTCAGATGCACGACATCGTCGCGACGATTCAGGCTGAGCAGGACCAGGTCATCCGCGACCAGCTTGCCGGAGTGCTGGTGGTGCAAGGTGGCCCCGGCACGGGCAAGACAGCGGTGGCACTGCACCGCGCGGCCTACCTGCTGTACGCCCACCGCGATCGGCTGGGCAGGTCAGGCGTGCTGCTGGTGGGTCCCAACACCCGTTTCCTGAACTACATCGAGCAGGTGCTGCCAAGCCTGGGCGAGACCGGGGTGGTGATGCTTACTCCGGGCCAGCTCTATCCGGGGGTGGACGCGAGCGCGGTCGATGAGCCCGAGGTCGCCGTCATCAAGGGACGGGTCCGGATGGCGCGGCTGATCAGCGGAGCGGTCCGCGCCAGGCAGCGGGTGCCGTCCATGCCGATCCCACTGAACGTGGACGGCACGAAGCTCGTGCTGACGCCCGCCGACGTGGAGCAGGCTCGGCGCAAGGCACGCGCCACCCACAAGCCGCACAACCAGGCCCGCACGGTGTTTGCCACCGAATTGTTGAGGTTGCTGGTTACTCAGTACGCGGCCGCCCTGGGCATGTCACTGGAGGATGAAGAGGGCCGGCAGGACGTCCGGCCGGAATTGCTCAGCGCCCTGCGGGAATCGCCTGATGTGCGGCGCGAGGTGAACCTTTGCTGGCTTCCGATCAGCCCGCAGCGCCTGGTCGCTGACCTCTATGCCGACCCGCGACGCCTTGCCGAGGCCGATCCCCAGCTGGACGCCCGCGATCGCGCGAAGCTCAGGCGCGCGCGGGGCAGCGAATGGACCGTCGACGACGTGCCGTTGCTGGACGAGGCTGCGGAGTTGCTCGGCGATGACGACGTGCTGGCCGAGCGCGAGGCCGAACGTGCCCGCGCCGAGCGTGCCACCGAGATCGAGTTCGCGACCGCTGTACTGAACCAGTCCTCGGGCGCGGATTACGGCGACGACGATGCGCCGTCCCTGTCGGAGATGATGACCGCCGAGGACCTGGCCGCCCGCTACGCCGGTCCGCGCACGTCACGTACCGCGGCCGAACGGGGTGCCGTCGAACGGGACTGGGCCTTCGGGCACTTGATCGTGGACGAGGCTCAGGAGCTGTCCGCTATGCAGTGGCGGATGTTGATGCGCCGCGTCCCGAGCCAGTCCATGACGCTCGTCGGTGACCCGGCGCAGACCGGCTCGGCCACCGGTGCTCGATCGTGGGGGCAGGTGCTCAGGCCCTACGTCCGGGATCGCTGGCGGCTGCGCGAGCTGACGGTCAACTACCGGACCCCAGCCCAGATCATGTCGGCGGCGACGGACCTTCTCGATGCGGCGGGCATCTCCAGTACGCCGGTCAGCTCTGCTCGGGCCACCGACTGGCCGCCGATCGCGCAGCGAATCGAGCCCGAGGACACCTCAGCGCTGCTGGCCGCGGTCGGCGAGGAGTTGGCGGTGGATTCGGGCAGCGTTGCCGTCATCGTCGCGGCGGGGCGTCACGAGCTGGTGTGGCGGGCGGTCACCGCGGCGGTGCCCTCCGAGCATGCCGGACGGATCTCGGTGCTGACCGCCAGGCAGGTGAAGGGCCTCGAGTTCGACTCGGTCATCCTCATCGAACCCGCCGAGATCGTCGCCGAATCGGCCCGGGGCGTCAATGACCTCTACGTCGCCATGACCCGCCCGACGCAGCGGCTCAGGATCCTGCACTCGGCCGCCCTCCCCGCCGGACTGGCCGCCCTGTCCACCCCCCGCTAAACCCGCCCCCGCCTAAACCGCTTTGGGCGTCCCGAAATCCCCAAAAAAGCCCCTCCAGCGGTGATTTCCAGACGCCCAAAGCGGAGGATAGGGCGGGTTAATTGGTGTCGAAGATGGTGACGGTGTTCTCCGGCTTCGAGCTGGTCACGTAGCCGCGCCGGCCGTCGGGGGTGATCGCCAGGGTGAAGGTGCGCCGGCCGACGTCGATGGCGCGCACCGCAAAGGTTGCCGTGTCGATCGCGTAGACCGTGGTGTCACCGGTCGTGAGATAGGCGCGCCGGCCGTCCGGTGTCAGCGTCACGGATTGTGCTTTATGAGCAAGGGTGATGGTCCTTCGCAGGGCTCCGGTGGCCGCGTCGATGACGTAGACCTCCTTTCCGCCACCCTGTCCGTCCGAATCCGCGCTAACCCAGAGCGTCTTGCCGTCGGGTGAGACAGCGACGCCCCAAGCCTGGCGAGGGACGGTGAAGAACCTCGGACCGGCAACGCCGTTGGGATCGATGACCCACACGCGGTGCTCGACAGGTGAGCCGATGTAGAGGCGCGAACCATCTC
>JAVEES010000087.1 GCA_030840285.1 Pseudonocardiales bacterium | reverse complement strand
GGGTGACCCCGGCGCGGTTCTTGTGTTCGTCGTCGGAGTGCGATTCCTATTCGGGCCACTGGTCGGGGTTGTTGTCGAGTCCGTAAGCGATGGGGGGGAGCGTTTCGTAGGACAGGCGGGACGTGACGCGGTGCATCTGTGGATTCCTTCCACAACTTCTGACGTCGAGCCCTCGACAGGCGAGGGCTCGACGTCAGAACCGAGTTGGAGTGGGTCAGCCCTTGCTGGCGCCGAGGGTCAGACCAGCGACGAAATGCCTTTGCAGCAGCACGTAAACCACCAATGTCGGGATCACCGTGATGGTGGCGCCGGCCGCGATCAGGTTGTAGTCCTGGAAGAACTGCCCCTGCAGGTTCTTGATGCCGGTGGTGATCGGCAGCCGGTCTCCGTTCTGGATGAACAGCAGCGGCCAGAAGAAATCGTTGTAGATGAAGATCGTTTCCAGCGTGGCCAGCGCCGCGAGGGCCGGTCGGCATAGCGGCAGGATGATGCTGATGTACTGGCGCCATACCCCGGCGCCGTCCACCAGCGCAGCCTCCGTCAGGTCGTCCGGAAGCGCCTTCATGTAGTTGGAGAGCACGAAGGTGCAGAACCCGATCTGGAAAGCCGTGTCGACGATGATCACGCTGTAGTAGGTGTTGAGCAGGTTGCCCGAGTCACTGACCGAGTACGGCAGGGACGTGTGCTTGAACATCTCGAACAGCGGTGCCGCCAGCACCTGGGGCGGCAGCAGGTTGCCCGCGGTGAACATGACCAGCAGCGTGACGTTGAACTTCCACGTGAAGCGGCTGACCGCGAAGGCCATCATCGAGGCCAGGAAGATGGTCAGGATGACGGTGGGCACCGTGATGATCAGCGAGTTGACGAAGTACTTCTGCAAGCCCGCCTGGTTCCACGCCTTGGTGAAGTTGTCGAAGTTGTACGTGCCCTTGAGGCTGAAGTAACCGTGCTTGTCCACCGAGGATTTGGGCCGAAGGGCGGTCAGCACGGTCCACAGCAGCGGGGTCAGCCACATGATCGCCATGACGGTGAGGAAGATGTGCGTCCCGTAGTGCCGCTTGCCGACGGGGCCGGCGGAGGGCCGGTCCAGCGGGCTGGTCAGCTTGGTGGTGTCGACCACAGAGGTAGTCATAGCCTCAGTCCACCTTCTTGAACGTTCGAGCGAGGTAGAACGTGATGGGTACCAGCGAGATGACCAGCAGCATCACGGCCAGTGCGGACCCGACTCCGATGACCTGGCCCTCACCCACCAGGTTCTGGATGACCAGCGCGCTGATCAGTTCCAGCCCGTTGGTGCCGCGGTTGATGATGTAGACGATGTCGAACGCTCGCAGCGCCTCGATGATCGTGATGACCACAACCACGATGTTGATCGGCCGCATAGCGGGAAAGACGACCCGGAAGAAGGTCTGTGGGGCGGTCGCGCCGTCGATCGCGGCCGCCTCCTTCAACGACGGGTCGACACCCTTGAGGCCGGCCAGGTACAGCACCATGATGTAGCCGGCGTGACGCCAGGTCGCGGCCACCAGCGCGGCCCAGAGGTTCACTTTGGAATTGCCGTACCAATCGACGGCGTGCGAGGTGTTGGCCGTGCGCAACAGGTTGTTGATCAGCCCGTTGTCCTTTTCATACATCAACTGCCAGATGATCCCGACCAGCACCAGCGACAGCATCACCGGTGTGAAGAAGATGCTCTGGTAGATGCGGCTGCCTTTGATCTTCTGATCCAGCAACACCGCCAGCAGCAAGCCGATCGGAGTGGCGATCAGGGCGAGAAAGGCCAGCCAGATGATGTTGTGCTGCACCGCCGGCCAGAACGGCGGGTAATTCTGGGTGACGAACTTGTAGTTCTGCAGCCCGTTGGCCTTGATATCGGACAGGGCCAGGCCGTTCCACTTGGTGAAGGACAGCGCGATCGACAGCACCATCGGGATCCAGACGAATACGGCCTGGATGAGGGTGGGAATGCCTACCATCACCCCCAGGACGAGCTTGTCCCGCCCATTGAGCCGCCGTACCCGCCGTCTCCGTTGGGGCTTCCCGGTCGAAGGGGTCGGGGCCTGCTTGGACCGGGTGTCGCGCGGCACCCCTACCAGTGGAAGATCAGTCATGGTCTGCCCGGCCCTTACTGCGCTGCGTAAAGAGACTTCGCCTGCGCTTCGAGGTTCTTGGTATCGATCGAACCTGTCTTTACGAAGTTCTGCAAGGCCGGAATCATCACGTTGTTCGCCATGGCCGGCAGCGCGTCCCGGTCGAAGAACTGGCTGATGTTCTTGGCGTTGGCGATGATCTCAGCGCTCTTCTTGTTCAGCGCGTTGAACTTCGAGGTGTCGGCGTCCTTGGCCGTTTGCAGGTTGGAGGTGTCGACCGAGGCGTAGGCGTCCTGGCCCTTGCCCGTCCCCATGAATTTCAGCAGGTCCTTGGCGGCCTGGTTGTTCGCCGCCTTCTTGGTGAGCATCAGGCCGTCGATTGGCGCCTCGACCGAATCCTGGCCCTCGACGGCCATCGCCGGGAAGGGGAAGAAGTCGATGTCGGCGAGTACCGCCTTGTCGGTGAACTGCTGGGTGACGAAGGATCCGAGCAGGTACATGCCGGTCTTCTTCTTGCTCAGGTTCTGAGCCGCTTCCTGCCAGGTGGCGCCCAGTGCTGAGGGGTCCTGGTACTGGCGGATCGAGTTCCAGTTGTCGAAGACGTCCTTGACCTTCTGCTGGTCCCAGGACTCCTTGTGCGCGCAGAGGTCGACGTGGAACTGATAGCCATTGGTACGCATGTTGATGTAGTCGAAGGTGCCCATGGCCGGCCAGCCGTCCTTGTCGGCGAAGCCGATCGGAATGAGGCCGTCCTTCTTCATCTGCGCGCAGAGTGCCTTGAACTCGTCGAAGGTCTTGGGAACCTGGTAGCCCTTGGCGGCCCAGAGGCTCTTTCGGTAGAAGTAGCCCCAGGGGTAGTTGTAGTTGGGGACGAAGTACTTCTTGCCGTCGTCACCGGTGGACGCCTTGGCAAGCGCATCGGAGAAGTTGCTGCCGATGGACTGCCAGACATCGTCGATCGGGGCGACCAGGCTCTTGCTGGCGTAGTAACGCATCCGGTAACCGGCGAACCAGGTGAAGACGTCGTCCGGGCTGCCCTGCAGGTAGGAGTTGATGTTGTTCTGGAAGTCGTTGTGCGGCACGGTGTTGACCTTCACCGTGTCGCCGGACTGTGCCTTGAACGCATCGAAGACGGCCTGGTAGGCGCGCTTGGGTACATCGTCGGAGCTGCCTGAACCCACCGTGACGCTCTTGGAGCTTGAACCGCCACCGCCGCCACCCGAGGACGGCTTGCTGCCGCCCGTGCAGGCAGCCAGGACAGGGGCGACCGCGATGCCTGCGGCACCGACGCCAATGCCCTTCAATACCGTGCGGCGGCTGAAACCCTGGACGGCTTCGAGTGCCGACGGCGCAGACTCTTTCGGTGCCATGGATCCTCCTGGTTTGACGGACGTGAGGCCAATCAGGGCCCCACAGAAGTAACCATCATTCAGCAGAATCAAACGTCGAAAGTCAAGGGTTGACAGCCACTCAACACTAAGTTTGCAGGATCGTGACGCGAAGAAGTGCCCGAAGTAGGCAGCGCATGCTATCTCGGTGTTTAGTTCTGTTGGTTTTGCTTAAGCGCGGGGTGACCGGACACCGACCCGTAACTCAGCCGGACACCGACCCGTAGCTCAGCCGAGCGATCGGGTGCCCGCGGCGGGCGTGACCGTGAAGCTGCTCGGAGCGCGGTATTGGCGTCCCGCGAACGCCGCGCCGACTGCGATGGCTGCCTCCCGCGCCTGCGCCGGCTCGATCAGTGCGATCGCACAGCCGCCGAAGCCGCCACCGGTGATCCGGGCACCGTAGGCACCGAAGGCGAGCAGCACCTCGACGGCCAGGTCCACCTCGGGCACCGACACCTCGAAATCGTCACGCAGGCTCTCGTGCGAGGCCGTCAGCAGCGGCCCGATCGCGCGCAACTGGCCGGTGCGCAGCAGTTGCGCGACAGCCTCGGTGCGGTCGTTCTCGGTGATGACGTGCCGGGCGCGCTTGCGCAGCAGATCGCTGTCCAGCGTGGCCATAGCCGCATCGAGCTCTTCCAGGCCGACGTCGCGCAGCGCCGGTACGCCCAGCTGGCGAGCGGCCTCTTCGCAGGCGGCCCGCCGCTCGCCGTAGAGGCCATCGGTCAGCTGATGCGGTGCCCTCGAATCGATGACCAGCAGGTTCAGGCCGGCAGTCTCCAGATCGAACGGGATGGGCTCGACGTCCATCGATCGCATGTCGCAGAGCAGCACGTGGCCGGCCTGGCCAAACACCGACGCGAGCTGATCCATCCCGCCCGTCGGCGCTCCGACGAAGTCGTTCTCAGCCTGCCGGGCCACCGAGACGAGGTCGGCGCGGGATAGCCCCAGCTCGAGCAGGTCCCCGACGGCGGCGGCCACTGCACATTCCAGCGCCGCCGAGGAGGACAACCCGGCGCCGGCCGGGACATCACCGTCGACGGCGATGCTCAGTCCGCCGAGCTTGCTGCCACGCTCCATCAGCGCCCACAGGACCCCGGCCGGGTAGGAGGCCCATTCGTCCTGCTCGGCGAAGCATCCCGGTGCGAGCTCATCGAGCCCGACCTCGACCGGGGTGCCGCGCTGTGCGGAGCTGATCCGAACCACCGGCTCGTCCAGCGCGGTGGCCGTCGCCGTGCAGCCTTGTTCGATGGCCAGCGGCATGCAGAAACCGTCGTTGTAGTCGGTGTGTTCGCCGATCAGGTTCACCCGTCCCGGTGAACGCCAGCGAGCGAGCCGACCCGAGGACGTCACGCCTGGGCGCCTTCGTACTCGAGCCGTGCGAAGGCCCAGGCGTCGCTCACCATCGTCGTGAGATCCCGGGTGGGCAACCAGCCGAGTTCGGTGCGCGCCCGGTCGTTGGAGGCGATCAGAACCGCGGGATCACCCGGCCGGTTCTCGCCCTCGATGACAGGGGTGGGGGCACCGGTGACGGAGCGGACCGCCTCCACGACCTCGCGCACGGAGTTGCCCGAACCGGAACCCAGGTTGCAGATCAGGTGCTGCTGTTCGTGCTGGGCGGTCCAGTCCAGGGCGCGCAGATGGGCCTCAGCCAGATCCAGGATGTGGATGTAGTCGCGGATGCAGGTTCCGTCCGGCGTGGCGTAATCGGTGCCGAAAATGGAAACGTACTCCTTTTGGCCCAGCGCGACTTTGAGGACGTTCGGGATGAGGTGGGTCTCGATACGATGATCTTCACCGAAGCGCTCGCTCGCGCCGGCGGCGTTGAAATAGCGCAGCGCGACGTACCGGAGCTGGTGGATCTCGTCGTACCAGCGGAGGATCTTTTCGAAGATAAGCTTCGACTCCCCGTAGGGGTTGATCGGCCGTTGCGGGAGCGTTTCATCGATGATGCCGCGATCGGGAATGCCGAAGGTCGCGCAGGTGGAGGAGAAGACGAAGCGCTGCACCCCGGCCGCGATCATGGCGTCGAGGAGGTTGATGCCGGCGGTGACGTTGTTGCGGAAATACT
>JAVEES010000074.1 GCA_030840285.1 Pseudonocardiales bacterium | reverse complement strand
CACCTGGCGGGGGTGACCACCGCCGTCGCGTCCTGCGGCACGGCGTTCGGCGATGAGCACCTGTCGATGCTGCGGCGACTCATGATGGACGACAACTTCTTTCGCGGAGAATTGATTTACGTCTTCGACGGCGACGCAGCCGGACGTGCGGCGGCGATCAAGGCCTTCGAGGGCGAACAGAACCTTGCCGGACAGTCGTTCGTCGCGGTGGCCGACGACGGGATGGACCCGTGCGATCTGCGATTGAAGTCAGGTGAAGGGGCGCTGCGGGATCTGGTCGCACGGCGCACACCGTTGTTCGAGTTCGCGATTCGCACCGCGCTTGCCGAATACGACCTCGAGAGTGCAGAAGGCCGGGTGTCGGCGCTGCGGCGGTGCGTGCCGATGGTGGCCAGGATCAAAGACAGCATGTTGCGCGACGAGTACGCGCGCCGGTTGGCCGGATGGGTTGGCTGGGCAGAGGTAGCGCAAGTGATCGGCCGGGTGCGCGAAGAGGCGCAACGGCATGGAGTTCCTGACCGCGGGAGGCGCCGCACCGGCGGCGCAGAGCAGACCCAGTCACGGCAGCCCCGCACCCAGACCGTGCACGCAGCCCGGCCCGATCCAGCGGATCCCACGCTGTGGCCGCAGCGCGAGGCCCTCAAGGCGGCGCTGCAGTACCCCGCACTGGCCGGGCCGGTGTTCGACTCGTTGGCGGTGGAGAGCTTCACCCATCCCGGCTATTCGGCGGCCAAGGCTGCCATCGGGGCGGCAGGCGGGACGGCTGCAGGGCTTGCGGGCGCGCAGTGGATAGAGGCAGTGCGCGAGCAGACGGCGTCGCCGGCGGCCGCCAGCCTGGTCAACGAACTGGGCGTCGAGGCGATCAATGTTGACGACGACGACAGATTGTCGCGCTACATCGCCGGGGTGTTGGCCCGGCTGCAGGAAGTGTGGGTCGGCCGCCAGATCGCCGAGGTCAAATCCAAGCTCCAGCGCATGTCGCCGGTGGAGCAGGGCGACGAGTACCACGCATTATTCGGTGATCTGGTGGCGATGGAGGCCTATCGGCGCAGCCTGCTGGAACAGGCGAGCGGCGACGACCTTACTGCATAAGTGCACTAAGCACGTTATGGTGTAGGCGCTGTCGGGAACGTGTGGAGAGGGAGCTGATGAAGAACCCAACTCGGCTGATCGCGGGTGCTTTCGTGGCCGCCGCTGTGACCGTTCCGCTTTATGCGGCTGCGGTGTCGACCGACGGTACTGAGGTCACGGCTGCACCGGCCTGCCTGGCGTGGTTCGGAAACCAGTCGGACGGTAAGTGCCTGTCCTATTCGAACGGACAGCCCGTCAACGTCGGAACGCCGGACATGGGCATTTACGGGCCCGACGCGGGCAGCATGCCAGGGGGTGGCATCGGGATCAGCACCGGCCCGCTATTGCCGTCGCAGACCTGGAACGTCCCGATCGCCTAGCCGTCTTTCTCGGCCATCGTCTCCGGCTGAAGCACGTCGGTTTGGGAGTCGATGGGCGTCAACTTGACCAACGTCGGATCGGGTGACACCCGGTCGGCGATCTTGCGGCGTCCTGCGTCGATCACGGCCTTGGCGGCCGGACTCTCGGTCACCGCTTTGTAGGTGCCGGTGATCTGTTCATATCGGCGCCGGCCGGCCTTCGTACCTAGTACGTAGCCGGCTGCCAAAACGACGAGATACCGGATCACAGGGCCCCTCCCGGACGACGGTGTGTTGCAGTCCATCCTGCCTCACAAGGCTGTGTGCGTGCGGGGTGGCCGCGTATTGGCGAGCAGAACCGCACGTACGCTAGAGTCATCCCTCGGTCCGCGGCACAATGAGCCGCGGGAGGGCAATCCCCTGTAGCTCAATTGGCAGAGCATTCGGCTGTTAACCGAAGGGTTGGTGGTTCGAGTCCACCCGGGGGAGCCACAATTCACGGCGCCGACTGCATCCGGTGTGCGCCCGTAGGCTCGAATCGTGACGTCGATGCTTCCGGTTGAAACCCGCGTTTTGTCGATCGGCATTCATCCGCGCTCGGTGGATTACAGCGCTCTGCCCGATGGCGTGGACGAAGCAGCGCTTTCCGATCGCATCGCGCGGGGCAACGCCGCGCTGTGGGAGGCAGGGTTTGACGTTGTGCTCTGCCAGGTCGACACGTCGCAGGACGCCGCTGAAAAGCTGATTCGAGACGCTCTTGACGGAGCATCGTTCGGGTTGGCGATGATTGGCGGCGGCATCCGGATGGTTCCCGAGCACACCGAGCTCTTCGAGCGCATCGTCAACGTCCTGCTCGAGGCGTCGCCGGGGATCCGGTTGTGCTTCAACACAGCCCCGGACAACACAGTCGACGCGCTTCGCCGATGGATCACGCCACGCCCGTAGGCTCGGGCTCATGCGACTCACCCGATTGATCGCCGTTGTGCTGTCCCTGGGCCTGATCGCAGTGGGGTGTGGCTACAACCCGGCCAGCGCGCCGCCGACCAGTTCGGGCAATTGCACCCAGGCCGAAGGCCCGACAGCCGATTCGATCGCATCCGAGATCAA
>JAVEES010000068.1 GCA_030840285.1 Pseudonocardiales bacterium | reverse complement strand
CGCCGAGGGCTTCACCGCGATCAAGATGAATGCCTCGGCACAACTGCGTCCCATCGACACGCCCCAGGCCGTAGATCAAGTGGTGCAGCGCGTCGCATCGGTCCGCGAAGTGCTCGGCCCTACCAGGGATATCGCGATCGACTTCCATGGCCGGGTATCCACGGCCATGGCCCGCCGGCTGCTGCCACTGCTCGAACCGCTGCAGCCGCTTTTCGTCGAGGAGCCCATTCTTCCGGAGAACGTCGCGAAGCTGGCCTCAGTGGTGGACTGCACGAGTATCCCGATCGCTACTGGAGAACGGCTGTACTCGCGCTGGGACTTCCGGCCCGCATTCGAGGCCGGGATAGCCGTGGCGCAACCGGATATCTCGCACGCGGGCGGGATCTCGGAGGTGCGCCGGATCGCCGCGGTGGCCGAGATGCACGATGTCTTCATGGCCCCGCACTGCCCGCTCGGCCCGGTCGCGCTGGCCTCGTGCTTGCAGGTCGACTTCGCGATTCCTAACCTGCTGATCCAGGAGCAGAGCTTGGGTATCCATTACAACGGCCCTGGCTCAGACCTGCTCGATTACCTGCGCGACCCGTCGGTCTTCGCCTACCACGACGGCTGGGTCGAGCGGCCGCAACTGCCTGGCCTCGGCGTCGATGTGGATGAGAACGGAATTGAAGAGGCGGCAGCATGGACGAAGGAAAACGAACACGAGTGGCGCACGCCGGTGTGGCGGCATGAGGACGGAAGCCTCGCTGAGTGGTAGGACTTCACCATGAGCCGGATTGTGACGCTCGGCGAGAGCATGGGAGTGGCCGCGACGTCTGCCGGCCAGCCGTTGCGAACCGCTGGCCAGCTACGGCTGAGCACAGCCGGCGCGGAATCCACTGTCGCCATCGGGCTTTCCCGGCTCGGGCATGCGGTGGAGTGGATCGGCGTGGTGGGCGCGGACGAGCTCGGCGCCCGGGTTCTTCGAGATCTGGCGGCTGAGCGGGTCGGCCTGACCTACAGCCGGACGGTGGCAGGCGTCGCGACCGGCTTCATGATCAGGGAGCTGGCGACGGCCGAACTCACCCGGGTGACCTACTACCGCGCCGCGAGCGCGGGATCGTTGCTGGCGCCGGCCGACGTCCTGCCCGCGATCGCGGCGGGTGCCGACATCCTGCACGTCACCGGAATCACGCCCGCACTCAGCGAGAGCTGCGCCGCGGCAGTGCAGGCCGCGGTCGAGCAGGCAAACGCTTCTGGCATCACGGTCTCCTTCGACGTCAATCAGCGGCAGAGCTTGCCGCTCAGCGGACGGGCCCGCGAGGTAGCGGCCCAGTTGCTGCCATTGGTCGACATCCTGTTCGTCGGCCAGGACGAACTGTGGGTGCTCAGCGATGAGACCGATCCGCTGTCGGCCGCGAAGGAGTTGCTGAAACGCGGCCCGTCCGAAGTCGTCGTGAAACGCGGTACGGAACCCGCGATCGCGCTGAATACGAGCGGCGAGCTGACCGAGTGCGCCGCCTGGCCGGTGCAGGTCATCGATGTGGTCGGAGCCGGCGACAGCTTCGTGGCGGGCTACCTGGCGGCCGGTGCCGAAGGCTTACCAATGGCAGACCGGCTACGTTGGGCGACGACCTGTGCGGCCTGCACGGTCGGAACGGCGGGGGACTGGGAGGGCTTGCCAACCCGCGCCGATATCGAATATCGCGGCGCCGCCGCAGTGACCCGCCGATGAGCACATCGCTGCAAGCTCAGCAGCTGACTGACCCGATCACTGTTCATGGCGAGGGCCCCGTGTGGTTCGAAGAGACCGGCGAGCTGCGCCTGGTCGACATGCTGGCGGGTGACCTGCTGAGCATGGCCACCGACGGATCGATCACGCGGCGCCATGTCGGAGACGTCGCCGCCGCGCTACGCCCGCGTGCTGCCGGCGGTTTCGTCGTTGCGGTAGAACACGGCTTCGCCTTGGATGCCGGCGACGGCTCACCGCTGAGACCGTTGCCGGAGATCTTGACCGATCCTGGGCTGCGGATGAACGAGGGCGGCTGCGACCCCGACGGACGCTTCTACTGTGGATCGATGGCATATGACCAGGCGCTCGGTGCCGGTGCGCTCTATCGTCTGGACACCGATGGCAGCGTAGCCACGGTGATCACCGGATGCACGATCAGCAACGGCCTCGACTGGAGTCCCAACGGCGAATTCGCCTACTACGTCGACACTCCCACCCAGCGGATCGACGTGTTCGACTACGACCCGTCCGGCGAGCTGTCCGGCCGTCGACCGTTCGTCACGATCGAGGAGGCCGATGGTTCCCCGGACGGTTTGACTGTCGACGCCGAGGGCGGCGTGTGGGTCGCGCTGTGGGGCGGCGCGCAGGTGCGCCGTTACTCGGCCGAAGGGCGGCTCGACGCGGTCATCGGCGTTCCCGCTACCCAGGTAACCGCCTGCACCTTCGGCGGCCCAAAGCTCGATCAGCTGTTCATCACGACCTCGCGGTTGGACCTGTCGGCGGAGGACGAACCGCTGGCCGGCGCAGTTTTCTCCGTTGATGCCGGTGTCGAAGGGCTGCCGGCTCGCCGCTACCGTGGCTGACAATCCATGATTGCCGCTTCGGTGGAGGAGGAGATTCCATGCGCAAGATAGTGTCGATCGGCAGCCTGAATATGGATGTCGTGCATCGAGTGTCCTCGCTTCCGCAACCTGGTGAGACGGTACAAAGCCTGTCGCGTGACAACGTCGCAGGAGGAAAGGGCGCGAACCAAGCCGTAGCCGCCGCGCGAGCTGGTGGTTCGGTCTGGATGATCGGCGCGGTAGGTCGGGACGCCTACGGTGAATCACTCCTGGAGGCGTTGCGCGCCGACGGCGTTCGGACTGACTGCGTGGCTCGGGTAGGCGCCGATACCGGAACCGCGTTCATCACGGTCGATGCCGAAGGCGAAAACCACATTGTGTTGAGCGCGGGTGCAAATAGCGAGTTATCGGCTGACGATATTCCGGCCTGGATTTTCGGCGAAGCCAGCTTGATCATGCTGCAGAACGAGATTCCCTGGGTAGTGGGGCGCATCGTGCTCGAGCGGGCGCGAATGCACGGCGTCCCGGTCATCATCAACGCGGCGCCCGCGATGCGTCGTGAGGCGGACTGGCTGGCGCTGGTAACGGTGCTGGCGCTGAATGAGCGGGAACTGGCATCGCTCAGCGGCTCTCCGGTGGGCACCAGCGTTCGGGACGCGGCGTCAGGTTTGATCAAGGACGGCGCCGGCGCGGTCCTCGTCACCTTAGGCAGCAAGGGCTCCCTGTGGCTCGGCCGCGACGGGGACGAATTCTGGACGGACGCCTTCGCAGTCGATGTGGTCGATACGACGGCGGCCGGGGATACCTTCATAGGCGCGTTCGCGGCGGAGTACGTAGCGGGCGTTGCGGTTGAGCAGGCGCTCAGATTCGCATCGGCTGCGGCAGCGATCGCCGTGACGCGTCGAGGCGCTCAGAGTTCCATCCCCACCCGCGAGGAGACCATCCGCTTTATGAACAGCACCAGAAATCAGTTACGCCGGGTGCATACTTCGTGACCAAGATGGATCTTCCGTTAACAGCCCGCTAAGTGGATGATGAAAACCCCACAGCAGCGCGGGACGCGTTATACGCCTGACACGGGGGTCACCATGGGCGTTCGTAAGCTTTTGCCTGCCATCTGCACAGTGGGACGAGGCGCCGCCGCAGTAGCGGTCGCGTCGCTGATCTCAGTCGCCATCGCTCAATCCGCATTCGCTACGTACCCGCCACCTCCGCAAAGCTCCAGCGTCACACCAACGCCGAGCGACACCGCTACCTCTAGTTCGAGCAGCTCGTCACATTCGAGCAGCCCATCGGGGTCAACATCGCCCTCGGAGATCAGCTCGTCGAACTCGGAGTCCTCGCCAACGCCGACCGAAACGGTCCCAACGACCGCGCCGCAAACTTCGACATCGCCCTCGGAGACAGTTACCTTGACGACCTCGGGATCCGGCTCGATCACACCGTCGGAGACGGTAAACCTGCCGAGCTCGACACCGGCAAGCAGCAGCATCCTGCCTACCGAGGTGGTCAATACAACATCGTCCAGCAACGGCAATCTGCCCAGCGAGGTGTTCACTCCGACACCGACAAGCGGTGGCCTTGCGAGCACAGGAAGCCGCGTACTCCTACTGGGCCTCGTCGCGCTGCTGATCCTCGCGTCCGGCGTGGTGCTGTCGATTCGCTTCCGAACTCGCCCAAGGCACTGAGCTTCACGCCACCGCCAGTTCGCAACCTCAGCGCCTAATTGCTGCCCTGCGGGTGAGACACCGAGAACTCGTGGTCGGCAATGAGACGCTCGGCGTAGTCGAGCACTGAGATGTCTTCCACCTTGCTGCCGTCGTCGAGAATGCTCATCGCCAAGTCTGCGTCCACGCCGAACTGGGCCATGAGCAATCCGGCGGCGACGCTGATTGGCCACTGGGTCCAGGGGGGTTCATCTGGGAAGGTCGTCATCGACATGCCTTTGGAAGCGGCCGGTGGTGTTCACCGTGCCGTGTGGCAATTGTCCCAATCAGGCGTCGAACCGGTCAACCTCTTCGTGAGAACCGGTTCGCGCCGCTGTGCTCAGTCTGATCCTTGCTGCCCAGGTCGAACGCGATCGGCGAACCACTTGGCGATGTCAGCTAATCTGCTGCTGCCGTCGGCCACCGACATGACCATCGTGAACGCCTCGTCTTCGTCGAAGTCCAGCTCGTAGTCATTGAGCCAGAATGTCACGACCGCGAATGCCCAGCCTGCCCGCTTGTTGCCGTCGACGAGCGCGTGATTCTTGACCACGCTCTCCAGCAGAGCAGCGGCCTTGGTGATCAAATCCGGGTAGGCGTCCTCGCCGAACACTGTTGCGGCCGGACGCCCGACAGCCGACGCAAGCAGACCTGGGTCACCGATGACGAGATGCATTTCGTCGAGCACCGCCAGCGCGTCCTCGAACGTCAGGAGCTCAGTCACGCCTCACCGAGGCGCTTGAGCAGGCCGGCATCCTCGGACATCACACGACGCGCAAGCGCCCGGACCTTCTCCTCGCGAGCAGCCTGCGAGGAGACCGCGCGGAGACCCTCGCGAGCGAGGTCGTTCATGCTGCGCCCTTGCGCCTCTGCCGCATCGCGGAGGGCTTCGAGCTCACGGTCATCAAGTCGGACGAGGAAGGTCGCCATGGACTTATGATATCGGAGATGATATCGAGGCGCGAACGATTTTTGGGCAGCCACGCGTCGAACCGGTCAACCTCTCTTTGTGAGATCCGGTTCGCGCTGGGAGAATGGACTTTATGGCACAGTGGCTCGATACGACCCCGGCGCTCAAGTATGGCCCGACCGACCTCTACGGCAGCTGCGAAGCAGAGGACTGCACTGACGGCGCGCGCCTCACCTGCTCGGTCTGCGGCGGGCAGTTCTGCCGCTCGCACGGCGTGCATGAAGCCCATCGGGAATCCGCAGACGATTCCGGCCGGTGACTACCTGCTGACGCTGGACTTTTACCAGCGCAGGCTGGCGTTCCGATCCGCTACCTGGTTGCCCGCACGGCTGCTCGCGATCGCGACCAGGACCGCCGCGACGGCAACCTCGCACAGCACGGTCAGCAGCGTCCCTACATGGAACAGGTGACGACCGATAAGGCTGCCGAGAAGCGAACCGATCCAGCCGATTACGACAGTGCTGAGG
>JAVEES010000056.1 GCA_030840285.1 Pseudonocardiales bacterium | reverse complement strand
TCCGTCGCCAGCGAACGCGAGTCGGTGCCTTTCTTGACGTAGGGCCCGTAACGGCCGTTCTGAGCCGTCACGTCCTCACCGTCGAGGGCACCCAACGTCCGCGGCAGCGTCAGCAGCAGCACCGCTTCGTCCTGCGTGACGGTGTCCAACGACATCGTCTTGAACAGCGACGCCGTGTTCTCGCCGTCGGTGACATACGGCCCGTAGCGACCGGACTTCGCCGTCACCTCGCGGCCGTCCGGTGTGGTGCCGAGATCTCGGTCGCCCGACGGGGCGGACAGCAGCTCCTCCACCTTCTCTGGGGTGAGCTCGTCAGGGGCGAGGTCTTCGGGGATGGACGCCCGATCACTCGCCTCGGTGGAGTCGCCGCGCTGCAGGTACGGCCCATAGCGCCCGACCCGCACGATGACGCCGGTGTCACCGAGCGGGATCGTGTTCACGCCCCGCGCGTCGATCTGCTCGAGCCGGTCGGCGATCAGCCGCTTCAACCCGCCCTGGCCGGAGATGCGGTGCGCGTCGGTCTCCCCCTCGGCGCCGAAGTAGAACCGGCGCAGCCACTCGATGCGCGAGCGCCCACCCGAGGCGATGTCGTCGAGGTCGTTCTCGACGGAGGCGGTGAAGCCGTAGTCGACCAGCCGGGCGAAGTAGGACTCGAGCAGTCCGATGACCGCGAAAGCCACCCACGACGGGACGAGCGCAGGCCCCTTCTTCCACACGTAGCCACGGTCCTGGATGGTCTGCATGATCGAGGCGTAGGTGGACGGCCGGCCGTTGCCGAGTTCCTCCATCGCCTTCACCAGCGAAGGCTCGGTGTAGCGCGAGGGTGGGTTCGTCGAGTGGCCGGACGGCTCCAGTTCGCGGACCGTAAGCCCGTCGCCGCGGCCGAGCTGCGGCAGCCGCTTCTCGCTGTCGTCACGTCCCTCACCCGCCGTGTCGTCGGTGTCCTCGACGTAGGCCCGCATGAAACCGGGGAACGTGATCGTCCGTCCGGAGGTCGCGAACTCGGCACGCTCGTCGGCGACCGAGGTGCCGGCCAGCCGGATCGAGACCGAGGTACCGACCGCGTCAGCCATCTGGGAGGCCAGCGTGCGCTGCCAGATGAGTTCGTAGAGCCGGAACTCGTCACCCGAGAGCTGCCCGGCCAGCTGGCCCGGCGTCCGGAACGAATCGCCGGCCGGCCGGATCGCCTCGTGGGCCTCCTGAGCGTTCTTCACCTTGCGCGAGTAGCGCCGCGGCTCGGCCGGCACGTAGGCATCGCCGTACAGCTCGCGGGCCTGGCTGCGGGCGGCTGTCAGAGCGGTCTCGGACAGGTTCGTCGAGTCGGTACGCATATAGGTGATATAGCCGTTTTCATACAGCCGCTGCGCAACCCGCATGGTCACCGCTGACGACCAGCGCATCTTGCGGCCGGCCTCCTGCTGCAAGGTCGAGGTCATGAACGGCGGGTAGGGCCGGCGGCGGTAGGGCTTCTCCTCGACCCGGGTGACCGCGAAATCCACGCCCTCGAGCCGGGCAGCGAGTCCCCGGGCGCCCGCCTCGTCCAGATGCAGCACGTCGTTGGACGCGCGGCCGGTGGCAGGGTCGAAGTCCCGTCCTGTGGCGATCCGCTCGTCACCCAGCGCAACGAGGTTCGCGGTGAACAGCTCGGGGTCACCTGGCTTGCGGTTCGTCGGCGCGAAGCTGCCTTCGATGTCCCAATAGTTGGCGGTGTGAAAGGCCATCCGCTGGCGCTCGCGCTCGACCACCAGCCTGGTGGCCACGGACTGCACACGTCCGGCCGAGAGCTTCGGGAGCACTTTCTTCCACAGCACCGGCGAGACTTCGTAGCCGTACAGCCGATCCAGGATGCGGCGGGTCTCCTGGGCGTCCACGAGGTGCGCGTCGATCTCGCGGGGCTCCGCGACGGCCCGGGCGATGGCTTGCGGGGTGATCTCGTGAAAGACCATGCGCCTGACCGGGACGGACGGTTTGAGGGTCTGCACCAGGTGCCACGCGATGGCCTCGCCCTCGCGGTCCTCATCGGTGGCGAGATAGACCTCGTCGGCGTCCTTGACCAGCGCTTTCAGCTTCGAGACCTGCTGCTTGCGGTCCGGACTGACCACATACAGCGGCTCGAAGTTGTCCTCGGTGTTGACACCGAGCCGCGCCCAGGGCTGGCCCTTGTAGGCAGCGGGTACGTCGGCGGCGTTGCGAGGCAGGTCGCGGATGTGTCCGATGGACGCCTCGACGGTGTAGCCGGCACCGAGGTAACCGCCGATCGTCTTGGCCTTGGCCGGCGACTCGACAATGACGAGCTTGTTGCCGGTCTGGGTCCGCTTACGTGGTGGCACTGCATTCTCCTGTCCGTGCTGCCGCAGTGGCAGCGGGTGGTCGCCGTCGCGGGCGACCTTCGCTTGTCCGCCGTGATGTCAGGTGGCGAGCCGGCCCAGTTGCTGCTGACCGGCGCCCGCCTCCTCGATTCCGCGGCGCAGCGCGGACGGTACCGCACACTCATGACGCTGCGCGCACTCAGCCCCGCCCAAAAGCCGCTCAGCGGCAGATCGGCGAATGACGTGGACAGTTGTTCGACCAACGGCGAGCGGCAAATATTCCGTTACCGAACTTCTCTGAGGAATTGCTCGACGATCTGCTCGGGGGTCAGCGTGCAGTCGATCGCGACGCCGAACTCGTCGGGGCCGAGCGGTTCGAGGGTCTCGTACTGCGAATGGACGAGCGAGGCGGGCATGTAATGCTGCTGGCGGCCTGCGACCCGTCCGGTCATGACGCTGGGATCGCCGACCAGATGCAGGAAGCACAGCCCGGGCGCCCCGGTTCTGAGCGCGTCGCGATACCACCGCCGCAGGCCCGAGCACGCCAGCACGCAGCCCAGCGGCTCGTCGTGCAACCAGCTGGCCAGCCGTTCGAGCCACGGTGCCCGGTCGGCGTCGTCGAGGGGATGCCCGGCCGCCATCTTCGCCTTCGCCTGCTCCGAGTGGAAATCGTCGGCGTCGGCGAACGGCACCGCCAGCCGCTGGGCCAGAGCGGCGCCGACGGTGCTCTTGCCACTGCCTGCCACACCCATGACGACCACGCTCGGGCGTCCTCGGATCAGCACCCGTCGAACCTAACCGCCGTCATCGGAAGTTATCCACAATCTCGCCGAACGGGCCTCGCCGCCGACGGCTCGCTGACAGACTTCCTGCCATGCACCGGACGCCGGCGGGCCCGTACGCGCGCCGGTTTCGCGGGTTCCGCGGGTTCCATGAGTTCCGCGCGTTCGGTGCGTTCGGCCGGTTCCGCGGGTTCCGCCAGCGGTTGGCCGATGACACGGGCTCGACGATCCCGCTAATTCTGGGCTTCTTCCTGATCGCCTTGCTGTTCGTCGGCGGCACGGTGGCCTTGAGTGATGCGGTCACCCGCCAGCGCGAGCTTCAGTCCACCTGTGACGGCGCCGCGATAGCCGCCGCCAACTCGGCAAGCCGCGCCAGCCTGCACGACTCCGGGGCACCGTCGGGGGCAATCCCGCTGGACGATGCCGACAACGCGATCGAGGCCTATCTTCAACGCGACCCCGCGCTGTCAGCGGTCCGCGCATCCGGCAGCGTTTCCCAGGACGGCACCCGCGTGGTGCTGACCTGCACCCAGCGCGGCAAGATCGCGTTCGGCGCGCTGATCGGCAAGCCCGACGGCATCCAACAGAGCGCCACCTCGGCCGCCCGAAGTCCGTTGACTCCGTGACGGTCCTGGAGTCTGCCGGCCGAACTCCGTTGACCCCGTGACGGTCCTGGCGTTTGCCGGCCGCTCGGGATTCGCCCAGCATGCCTGAAGTTAGCTGCCGGGCCAGTCACCCTCAGCACCGGCGGGCGGCTCGCCGACCAGCTCGGCCAGCCGGCGAAGTCGCTTCAGCGAGGTGACCCGCCAACCAGGACCGCCGCGGATCCCGACCGACACCGAGGCGATGCCGAGCCGGGCAAGCTGGGCGCCCGCGGCACGATTGAGTTCACCGTCCGGATCGGCGACCCCCAGCAGGTAGCCGAGCTCATCACGACGTCCGGTCGCGATCGCCCACAATCGGAGGCCGGACGCGCTGAGCGCGAGATCGGGCGGCAACCTCAAGGAGGCACCCCTGGTCCAACGAGCTGCCTGGACGATCAGCGATTCGGTTATCTCGGTCCGGACGGCGATGAGCCCGCCGGGTGCCTCGGCAGTGTCGGAATCCAGCTGCCGTGCGGCCAGCTCGGACCTCAGTGCCGTCGCGCGCCACTCTTGGGTGACGAGCACCGACAGCCGGGCGGCCGTGCCACGGTCGGTGCGCACCCAGTCGCCGCCGGCCAGCAGCAGGCCGTCGAGATCGCTGAGCTGTGGCTCAGCCGCCTCGGCACCGAACAGGGAGAACTGCACGGCGCTGATTGTGACCCACCGCGGGGCCGCCGCTCGTTATCTACGCGCGCGGCGGCCCATCGATCCCTGCGGCGAGGAGTTCGCCGGGACGCACTCCTCGGCCGGACGCACTCCTCGCCCGGACGCACTCCTCGCCGGATCTGGCGGTCAGCCGATCGGTGCGGCGGCTTGGGGCGCCGCGGCCGGGTCGTCGTTGAGCGCGGACGCCCTGCGCTTGGCGATCACGATCGCCGCGATGATGATGACCACCGCGATCAGCGCGACGAGGGTCCGCACGCCGGCATTGGCGTCCTTGCCCACCGAGAACTGCACGATCGCCGGGGCAATCAGGACCGACACCAGGTTCATCACCTTGATCAGCGGGTTGATCGCGGGTCCCGCGGTGTCCTTGAACGGGTCACCGACCGTGTCACCGATAACGGTGGCGGCGTGCGCGTCGGAGCCCTTTCCGCCGTGCTGCCCGTCCTCGACGAGCTTCTTCGCGTTGTCCCAGGCACCACCGGAGTTCGCCAGGAAGACCGCCATCAGCGTGCCGGTCGCGATAGCGCCACCGAGGTAGCCGGCCAGCGGGCCGAGGCCTAGGCCGAACCCGACCGCGACCGGAGCCAGCACTGCGAGCAGACCGGGTGTGACCAGCTCACGCAGCGAGTCACGCGTGCAGATGTCCACCACCCGTCCGTATTCGGGACGCTCGGTGCCATCCATGATTCCGGGGTGGGTGCGGAACTGGTTGCGCACCTCGTAGACCACAGCGCCGGCCGCGCGGGACACGGCGTTGACGGCAAGGCCCGAGAACATGAACACGACCGCCGCACCGACGATGACGCCGACCAGGGTGTTCGGCCGGACGATCTCGAAGGCAAATGACTGGGGAAGGTTGCCGACATCCTTCGCCTTCGCCAGGGCCTGGGCGATGGCGTCCTGATAGGAGCCGAACAGCGCGGTGGCCGCGAGCACCGCCGTGGCGATCGCGATTCCCTTGGTGATCGCCTTCGTCGTGTTGCCGACCGCGTCGAGCTCGGTCAGGATCCGCGCGCCGTCACCATGCACATCTCCCGACATCTCGGCGATGCCCTGGGCGTTGTCGGATACCGGGCCGAAGGTGTCCATCGCGACGATGACACCGACGGTCGTGAGCAGTCCGCAACCGGCGAGGGCCACCGCGAACAGCGCCACCGAGATCGAAGTGCCGCCGATCAGGAAGGCTCCGAACACCGCCGCCGCGATTACCAAGGCGGTGTAGACGGCCGACTCGAAGCCTACCGAGATGCCGGAGAGGATTACCGTCGCGGCGCCGGTAAGCGAGCTGAGGCCGACGTCCTGAACGGGCTTGTGCTCGGTTCCGGTGTAGATGCCGGTCAGCCACAGAATGACGCCGGCCAGGACGATCCCGATGATCACCGCGCCCATCGCGATCAGCGCGGGGCTGCCCTTGGCCGACACCGCCCCCGTCAGGTCGCTGAACTTGCTGGGCAGGTAGATCAGTGCGGCGATGGAGCAGAGTACGGCCGAGATCGCGGCCGAGATGTAGAAGCTGCGGTTGATCGCAGACAGCCCGTTCTCGCCGACCCGGGCGCGCGTGATGTAGACGCCGATAATGGCCGTCAGGACACCGATCGCGGGCACGATCAGCGGGAACAGCAGCCCCTTGGTGCCGAAGGCCACCGATCCCAGGATCAGCGAGGCCACCAGGGTGACCGCGTAGGACTCGAACAGGTCCGCCGCCATACCCGCGCAGTCACCGACGTTGTCGCCCACGTTGTCAGCGATCGTCGCTGCGTTGCGGGGATCGTCCTCGGGAATTCCCGCCTCGACCTTGCCGACCAGATCAGCGCCGACGTCGGCAGCCTTGGTGAAGATGCCACCGCCGACACGCATGAACATCGCCAGGGTGGCCGCCCCGAAGCCGAAACCCTCGAGCACCTTCGGCGCGTGATCGGTGAAGCCCAGCACAACGACCGACGCACCGAGCAGGCCGAGGCCGACCGTGGCCATGCCGACCGTGCCGCCCGTCCGGAACGCGATCTTCATGGCCCGCTCGCGGCCCGCGGTGTTGGCCGCCGCTGCCACTCGCAGGTTCGCGCGGGTCGCCAGCCACATACCTAGGTAGCCGATGGTCGCGGAGAATCCGGCGCCGACGAGGAAGAACACCGATCGGAAGATCCGTTGGGCCGCATCGTCGGCGGGCAGCGCGAACAGCAGTACGAATACGACGGCGACCACGACGCTCAACGTCCGGAACTGCCGTTTGAGGTAAGCCTGGGCGCCTTCCTGAATTGCCTTGGCGATCTCGATCATGCGCGGGGTTCCCTCGTCGGCGCTGAGTACCTCGCGCATCAGGACGAAGGAGAAGACCAGCGCGACGATGGCGACCAGGCCGACCACCGAAACCAGGCCCTTGTCGCCCCCGGAAAAGGCTTCGGCCAGCAACTGGTGCGACTGGCCGGCCACGGCGCCGACCTGCTCGGGGTGGGACGAGAACATCGTGTGGGACTCCTTCAGCTGGTTCAAGATTGTCCGACCCGCTGAACCGTCTCCGGCCACGCGCATCGGCGATGCGTTGTGGGTCAGATCACGGGATCAGTCGGCTGCGGCGGAGTCTATGGGACGACCGGACAGATCGGACGTGGGCTAGGTCACTTTCGGCGCGTCCGCTGGACGTTTGCGTCCTGATTCAGGAAGCGGCGGTGGGCAACGAGCCGGAGGAGTCGGCGGAGTCGGCGGAGTCGGCGGAGTCGGCGGCCAGCGCGGAACTCAACGAGGGGTAGATCGCGAAGACCTCATGCAGGCCGGTTATCCGGAAGAGCTTCAAAAGCCGTTCGCTCGAACACACCAGCAGCAGCGTCGCGGCGTTGTCGGTGGCATGGTTACGGGCGGCGACCAGAGCGCCCAGACCGGTCGAGTCGATGAAACCGAGGTGGCTGAGGTCGACGATGAGCGAACTGGAGCCCGAATCGATGCTGGAGATGACGCGGTCCCGCAACTGCGGAGCCGAGTGCACATCAACCTCGCCGCGAACATCGATCACGACCCGTGATTCAACGGTACTTTCGGTCATGTTCAGGTCCACGACGGCCCCCTTTCATCACGCAATCACCCCGATGCCGAGATTGGGCCGATGACGACGCGCCTCGCTCTGACATCCAGCGAACAGGCATCATCGTGCCACAGGTCCGGGCCGGCCGACCTGCGGAACGACGAAAGCCTTTCATGATCGAACTGGACCATCCGCTGTTGTCCCGCCTCGTGCTGGGCCAACCACCGGACAGCACCTCCCTGTGCCATGTGGAGAGGGTGCCCGGACAGGGCGCGCTGAGCGACGACTGGCCGTCCTGGGTGCCCGCGGAGCTTGTCGCGGTATTGGGTGCGGCCGGCGTCGATGCGCCGTGGCCACACCAGGTGGAGACCGCCGAGCGTGCCTGGGCAGGTGAATCGGTGGTCATCGCGACCGGGACCGCATCCGGCAAGTCGCTCGCATACCAGCTGCCGATGCTGTCCTGCGTGCTGGCGGAGGATCGGGCCCGGACGTTGTATCTGTCCCCGACCAAGGCGCTGGCTGCCGACCAGTTGCGGTCCCTGAACTCCCTCGGCCTGCCTGGAGTCAGGGCGGCAACGCTGGACGGCGATACCCCGATCGATGCCCGGGACTGGGTTCGGCAACACGCCAACGTGGTGCTGTCCAACCCTGACATGCTGCATCGAGCCGTCCTGCCTCAGCATTCGCGCTGGGCGTCGTTCCTGCGGCGGCTTCGCTTCGTCGTGGTCGACGAGTGCCATCACTACCGCGGGACGTTCGGCTCGCACGTCGCTCTCGTCCTGCGCCGGCTGCGCAGGCTGTGCGCGGTGTACGGGTCCGCGCCGACATTCCTGCTGGCCTCGGCGACGTCTCGCTCCCCCGGCGAATCCGCGGCACGGCTGATCGGCGCGCCGGTCTCGGCGGTGACGCAGGATCTCGCACCCCGAGGCGAGCGCACGTTTGCCCTGTGGGAGCCCGCGCTCACGCCCCTTCGCGGTGAGAATGCGGCGCCGGTCCGTCGCGCTGCGGGTGCCGAAGCGGCGAGGCTGCTGGCGGACCTCGTCATAGCCGGAGCCCGAACCCTGGTGTTCGTTCGCTCGCGCCGGGGCGCGGAGCTGACCGCGCTGGCCGCGAAACGGCATCTGGCCGAGGCAGGAGCTACCGAATTGGTCGACAAGGTCGCGGCCTATCGAGCGGGATTCCTCGCCGAAGAGCGCAGGGCGATCGAGCAGGACCTGACGTCGGGCCGCCTGCTCGGCGTCGCCTCGACCAACGCCCTCGAACTGGGCGTGGATATCACCGGGCTGGACGCCGTCATTCTCGCCGGCTATCCCGGGACGATGGCGTCCTTGTGGCAGCAGGCCGGCCGGGCCGGGCGGCGTGGCCAGGACGCGCTCGTGGTGTTCGTAGCGCGCGATGACCCGCTGGACACCTATCTCGTGCACCATCCCGAGGCGGTGTTCGGCACGGCGGTCGAGGCCACCGTGACCGATCCGACCAACCCGTACATGCTCGGACCGCAGCTGTGCTGTGCCGCGGCGGAACGGCCGCTGTCGGCGGTGGATGTAGAGCTGTTCGGCGGAGCCCCCGCGCTGGCCGTTCTGGAAGAGCTCGTCCAGCGCGGGTTGTTGCGACGGCGGCCGACCGGCTGGTACTGGACTGACCGAAGCTGGCCGCAGGTCGACATCCGGGGCTCCGGCGGCCGGCCGGTCACGGTCGTGGAGAGCGGATCGGGCGCCCTGCTCGGCACCGTGGACGCCGCCACGGCGCCCTCGACGGTGTATCCCGGTGCGGTATACCTGCATCAAGGACAGTCCTTCGTGGTTGACGAGCTGGACCTGGACAACGCCTCGGCGCTGGTCCATCCCGAGGACCCGGACTGGACCACGAACGCTCGAGAGATCACCGACATCGTGGTCCTGGAAGTACTGTCCGGGAGAAGCCAGGACGGCGTCGGCGTCCATTTCGGTGATGTGGAAGTTTCCAACCAGGTGATCGGTTACCAACGCCGCACGTTAAGCGGGCAGATCCTTGACGAGATTCCGCTGGACATGCCCGTCAACCGCCTGGTGACCAAGGCCGTTTGGTACACCCTGGACGAGCCTTCGTGCCTGGCCGCGGGGCTCGACAACGCCGACCTGCCGGGCAGCCTGCACGCCGCTGAGCACGCGGCAATCGGCCTGCTGCCGTTGTTCGCGACCTGTGACCGCTGGGATATCGGTGGGGTTTCGACTGCTCTGCATGCAGATACCGGGCTTCCGACGGTATTCGTATACGACGGTCACCCAGGCGGCGCGGGGTTTGCCGCTCATGGTCACTCCGTTCTTTCGCAATGGTTGGCGGCCACCCGGGAGGCGGTCGCGGCGTGCGAGTGCACCAGTGGATGCCCCTCGTGCGTGCAATCTCCCAAGTGCGGCAACGGCAACAACCCTCTGGACAAGAAGGGCGCGCTAGCGGTGCTCGACCTGGTGCTGGATGCGTTCGGTGAGCTCTGAGCGCTAGCCGGGACTACCGGCTGGCAGCCGTGCCGCGCGGGCGTGAGCATGCAAACCCTGGATGCCGACCAACGGCAGCGTGACGGTGCCCTCGAGTACGACCTGCACGGTGCCACTTCGTTCGCTCAGATCCATCGTCAGAAGACAACTCGATAGCCGAGCATGGTTTGCCTGGGCGATGACTCCGGCTGCAACGCAGGGATCTTTGCCCCGTCCGATCTGCTGAGCCGCGGCCAGCGCGCTGAGATCAGCCGATCGTTCCAGCTCGTGCCGAGCACCCACCGCTGCCCCTCGGGCCAGGGCGGTGAGGGTGAGCGTTGTGGTCAACAGTGCGAACGCGATCACCCAGACGCTGGCAGATCCGGTGTCATCCCTCAGCGTCGCCCGCCGAAGGCCGATCACGGCGAAGGACCGGGCTCGGTCGCAACGACGGCAGTGTCACTGACCGTCATGGCGGGCAGCCAGCTGATCGGTTTGAGCCGCCAGCTGACGGTAACCCTGGTCTGATCCGCCGAACGGGAGCGGACCACCGTCACCGGACGCCGAGCGACCGCTGCCGCCCACGCGTCGGCAGAACCGGCGTCCCCACGGGCCACGGCGCGAGCGGCCTCGCGTGCGGCATCGGCGCACCGAACCCTGGCCTGTCCGATTCCGATCGCCACTATGCCGGCGAACGCCAGCAGGACCAGAACCGGCAGCGCGGTCGCCAGTTCCGCAGTGACCATGCCGTCCTGGCGTTCGCCCGGCCACCAGGCTCGACTGGCAGCGTGAACTCGGCGCGGTTGCCGAATGCGGCGCGGCCGCTGAGCTAGCCGCGGGATGCCTCGGTGCAGAATGCCTCGGTGCAGTCGCGTACTCGTCGGACCGCCGAGGTCACAGCGAAACATGAA
The DNA here is from genome assembly GCA_030840285.1 of Pseudonocardiales bacterium. GTDB lineage: Bacteria > Actinomycetota > Actinomycetes > Mycobacteriales > Jatrophihabitantaceae > Jatrophihabitans_A. The sequence goes on along the minus strand of JAVEES010000056.1, from coordinate 2,795 downwards.
GGGCCGAGGTGATGATCTGCGACAACGCTGACTGCACGGCCGGTGCGCGCACCACCTTGTAGAGGACGGCGGCGAACGCGACTGCGGCCACCGTCCCGACTGCGTACTCGGCGGTGCTCATTCCGGCTTCGGTGCCGAGCAGTTTCAGCGTGCGTGCAAGCCGGCCTACGACACGTCGCAAGGGCGCCATGTGAACCTCCCTGATCGCTAGTCCCCTCAAGGCTTGAGAGGAGCAAGCTCGAGAGTGGCCGATGCAACAAGGTAAAAGTGGCTCAGGATGAACTCTGTGGACGACCGTCCGGCCTGTGGATCGGGGCTATCGCCGGGCCACGATCGCGAGATCGTCAGGCGCGTCGATTCCGTGCAGGTCGCGCCTTGGCATTCTTCTGCTCGCTCTGCGCCTGGCTGCTGGGCGGGGGCTCACACGGCTACCCGGTGACCGAGGTCGCGCAGCACGCTACGCAACTCGGTCCCGTAGACGGTGATCGCATCCGCGCGCCACGCGGTGACGAGAGGGTCGTGGACGGCGATATGGCGCTCCAGGTCGGCACTGCCGATGTCGTAGACCTGACAGGTGTTGCCGGTCCATGCCATCACGTCTTCGCCTAGCCGCGAGACCTGACCCTCCCATGCTTCGCTGTCAGCTGCCGTGCGGCGGTGGCGAATCAGCAGCAGGTCGATATCACTGTCGGCGTCCCCGTCGCCGCGGGCGACCGAGCCGAAGACCGCTGCAGTGCGCGGCTTCGGATCCCAGACGCTAATCGCATTGCGCAGCCTCGAAAGGAGCTCGCCACGCAGCCCCGCGAGCACCTGTACCGCTGGCCATGCGATGTGCTCTCGGTTTAGCGAATAAAGGACGGCGCTCCCGGCCGGACTGGCGTGCACGATGCCGTGATGCACCAGGCGGGTCAATACGTTGCGGACCCCAGCCTCAGACCCGACGCCGGTGAGCTGGTGCACCTGGCGGCCGGTAACTGGGCCCGCAAGGTTGGCGAGGGTGACCAGGACGGGCCCGTCCAGCGTCGGGACGATTGCATCGGACGGCATCGAAACATTCACCGGAAACCTTCCAGAACGTCGGAGAGTACAAAGAATAGTTGCGACGTCCCAACTATTCTAGGGATTAGCCCAACTTGATGCGTTGCGCCGGCTGTCGCCTGCTACGACGAGGTCGCACCCACCTTGACTTTCACTCCTGCCTCATGATCGGGGGCTCCGCCCGAGTCGAAACTCTTGACAGGAAACCAAATGGTTTCCTATCGTCGACGATGTGGAACCGGTGTTCAAGGCGCTCGCGGATGCGACCCGGCGCGAACTGCTCGATGAGCTGTTCCGCCGCGACGGGCAGACGTTGGCCGCCCTGACCGGGAAGTTCGCCATGACCCGCCCGGCGGTGGCGAAGCACCTGCACGTGCTGGAGAACGCCGGCCTCATCACGACCCGTCGCCAGGGCCGGGAGAAATTGCACTACCTCAACCCGGTGCCGATCCGGCTCATCCACGACCGCTGGGTCAACAAGTACACCGAGGCGTGGGCGGCCGACCTCGTTGACCTCAAACACGACCTGGAGGCACAGATGGAGAAGGTCTTCGAGATCTACATCCGCACGACCCCCGAACGGCTCTGGCACGCGATCACCGACCCGGACGTCCGGGCCCGCTACCAGTTCGGTAGCCGGATCGAATCCGACTGGGCCGCCGGATCCAGCTACCGCGTCACCGGCGCAGGAAGGCCCGGCGCCCTCATCGAGGGCGAGAACCTCGAGATCGACCCGCCGCGGCGGCTGGTGCAGTCCTACCACGCGGTCTGGGACGACCACATCGCTGCCGAGGGCACCAGCCGCGTCACCTGGGACATCGAAGCGGTCGGCGACTCGTGCCGGCTCACCGTCACCCACGACCAGCTGCACGAGGGCGCTGACGAACACCTCTACGGCGGCTGGCCGATGATCCTCTCCGGGCTCAAGACGTGGCTCGAGACCGGCCAGGAACTCACCACCCCCGGCTCGCTCATGTATCGAGCAGCCGAATGATCACCCCCAATACCCAGAGGAGTAACCGATGAGCCCCACCAAGACCGGAATCACCGGCGTCCGGACCGTCAGCATCCCGGTCGACGACCAGGACGCCGCGCTCCACTTCTACGCCGAGACGCTCGGCTTCACCGTGCTGCGCGACAACCCGACCCCGAAGGGCGGCCGCTGGATCGAGCTCGCACCGGGCGCCGATCAGGTGATCGTCACCCTCGAACCCGCTGGACCGGACGTCACCCGTGGCGCCATCGGCATCCGCTTCACCACCGACGATGCCGAAGCGGCGCACGCGATGCTTGAAGAGGCCGGTGTCGACACCGACGAGATCCTGCGCTGGCCGGGCGTCCCGCCGATGTTCGCCTTCCGCGATCCGGACGGGAATGCGCTCTCCATCACCGAAACCGGGATCACGTCGGCTCGCCGATGATGAGGTCAGCTGATGCGGCGGTAGCGGATGTGGGTGCTCAGCGGCGAGTGCAACACCTCGGCAGGCTCGAAGTCGAAGGACTCGATCCCGTCGAAGATGCGTTCGCCCGACCCGAGCAGGACCGGTGCGATGTCGAGGGTGAGCTCGTCGATCACCCCGGCCGCCAGGGCCTGCCGGACGGTCGAGGCGCCACCGGCGATGTCCACCCCACTGTCCCCGGCGGCGTCACACGCTGCGGAGTAGGCCGCGTCGAAGCCGTCGGTGACGAAATGAAAGGTCGTCCCGCCGTCCATCTTGATCGGCTCGTGCTCGTGATGGGTGAGCACGAACACGGGC
>JAVEES010000044.1 GCA_030840285.1 Pseudonocardiales bacterium | reverse complement strand
TTGTCGGCGGCCTTCTCGATCGCGGCCCGCACGCTGGGCAGGGGTCCGTGCACCGTCTCATTGCTTGCGATCTTGATTGCGCCCGGCACCGTCTTGCCAGGGGTGTACGCGGGCAGGTCGGCCAGTTCGGGGCGCAGACGGGCGGTCACCCGATCAGTCTATGAGTCGCTCACCTGCGCTTTGCCTTCGCCTGTTGCCCCTGTGTACTCTGTCGGATCGGCGGTAATCGTCGGGAGGCGTGCCAGAGCGGCCGAATGGGACTCACTGCTAATGAGTTGTCCGCCTTAAAGCGGACCGGAGGTTCAAATCCTCTCGCCTCCGCTGTGGCTGACTCGTCGGCCACATAACTGAACACATGCGCCCGTAGCTCAACGGATAGAGCATCTGACTACGGATCAGAAGGTTGGGGGTTCGAATCCCTTCGGGCGCGCCACAATTCACACAAACTGACCAGTATCGCTACGCGACCGGCTGTGCGGCGTCGAGAACGGCCCGAACCCACTCGTCCGGACGATCGCGGTGCAGCATGTGCGCTCCGCCCTCGATCTCCACGACCTTGGTTTGCGGAAGCCGACGCCGAAGGCGCCTTACCGCGCGCGGGAACACCGGGTCGCTGAGCGACCCTTGCACGCAGGTCACAGGACAGCCGATGCTCGCGACCGCCTTGGACGACGGGAACGGAAGCATGAGCTGATCCATCTCAAGCACCGTCGAGCGGGAATGCGCCAGCATCCCCTCCTGCTCCTCGAGCGGGAGCCGGTCGAATGCGTTGCCGCCCGTGGTGTACGAGTTGGCCCAGCGATACATGGTCGCCGCAGCGGCGCGTTCGTCCCGCCGGATCCGCCAGCGGAACTGCATCTGCAAAGACATCCGCAGCGTGCCAACGCTCGGCGCGAGGACCAGAGAGACGGCCGGCTCGATCAGCACAAGTGAGCCGACCAGTTCCGGCCGGCTGGCGGCGAGGTCCAATGCGATCGCCCCTCCTCCGCTCCAGCCAACCACTACCGCAGGGACAGCCCCGAGGTGTTCCAGAAGTGCAGCGGCGTCCTTGGCGTGCTGGTGCAGATGTTTCGCCCGGACCCCCTGTGATGCCCCGAAACCGCGGCGGTCGTACACGATCACGCGGTGGGAGCCGGCGAGTTGCCCAGAAACCTCGCCCCAGATCGCCGAGTACGCACCAGTTCCGTGAATAAGCAGCAGCGGGTCGCCGCTCCCCAGATCGGCGTAGCTGAGATCGACGCCGTTGACACCCGGAGCCGTCATGCGCTCGCCCTCGCCAGTCCCGCGATCAGCGGACGCACGATCGGCGGCATGTTGCGCATGCGGTCGTGCTCGAGCTCCGCGATTGAGAATCCGGCTCGCTCAATGTTCTCGAGTGTTCGACGGTTGCAGTGACACCCGTGCCCCACCCGCACCTGAACGCCGTGCAGACGGTCCTGCCAGCGAGCGAGTCGGGGGCCGTCGGAACGGACGTGCTCGAGAAACACGAGTCGGCCGCCGGGCTTGAGTACCCGGTAAATCTCCGCGAGGGCGCGCGCCGGATCGTCGACCGTGCACAGCACGAGCGTCGAGATGACAAAGTCGAAGCTCGCATCCTCGAGGGGAAGCTCCTCAGCGGGTGCACGCACCACGCGCGCGGGCAGTGAATAGCCGGCCAGCTTGCGTTCGAGCCTGCGCGCCATCGGTTCTTCGGGCTCGGTGATGACGAGCTCCTCGACACCCGCCCCGTAGAAGGGGAGGTTGGCGCCCGTCCCGCCGCCGACCTCCAGCACGTGACCCGTCACTCGACTGACCAGCGTCTCGCGGCGGCCGCGCAGAACGGCCTTCTCCGCCCCGGCCATCATCCGGTCATAACCAGCCGCGAACACCTCACCCCAGAGGTTCATGAGCGCGTTATCCCCTGCCGGTGTTGGGCGCGACGGGTATGGGTGTGAACACGGGACCGGGCCCCTCTGGTGCCGCCGGCGGTGGCGCAACCTGGGTCACCGTAATCCCCGCTTTAGGCGGTGTGGTGCCCTCCTGCGAAGCGGGCTGAGCTGGAAATGTGCACGTTTTGTGTGAGCTGGAATCATTCGTTGCCGGCACTGTCACAACTGCTCCACCGTTGGCTTCGCAGCACTGGGCGAAAGTGCCCGACTTCGAATTGACGCATCGCGTCATGTCGTATGACTGATCTGGCGTCGCAGCCGCAATGGGTTCTACGGCGAGTGCGACACCTGCCATGAGGGCGGCTGCGGCCAGGCATTGGCCAGTTCGGGCGAAAATTGTGGTGCGTCTCGTCGGGGCCATGACGCCATCTCCTGGGGCTCAGGTTCGGCGGTCGTCGGTGTCGTGGCGGCCAGTTGACGTGACGTGGAAACTCCGAGGATGCGGGCGCCGAACCGGGATGCCCAGAAAGTCGAATATCCCCACCGTACAGGCGATGCTCAGCAAATTGACAGGTTCCGTCAGAAGCTCTCTATATGGGCCGATCCAGACCTTGTTGACCTATCAGTTAATTGGTCGCAGGGTGCGTCTCTGGCTGCCGGACCATCCTCTATATCTCCCGCGAGGCCGCAAGAAGACTTTCGACAGGGTCGTCCTGCTGCCCTGACGGGCTGAACAATTGCCACTCGCCAGGCAGCCCCTTGAGCGCGTGCGCGCCGCGGTCTCGGAACGTGATGCCGGATCCGTTGACGAGGTCCTTGACCGTGTTGGAGACAAAAATCTCCCCGGGCCCCGCCAGGGCTGCGACTCTCGCCCCGATGTGTACCGCGATGCCCCCGATGTCGTCACCGCGCAGCTCACACTCGCCGGTGTGCAAGCCGCTTCGGACGTCAATTCCCAACTGCGGCATGCGCTCAGCGAGCGTGGTGGCGCAACGGACCGCCCGGGTCGGACCGTCGAATGTCGCGAGGAACCCGTCGCCGGTGTGCTTGACCACGCGGCCCTGGAAGCGGGCGACCTCGGCGCAGGTGATCTGGTCGTGCTGCTCAAGCAGTTCGCGCCAGCGTCGGTCGCCGAGTTCGACGGCCCGTCGCGTCGAGTCGACGATATCGGTGAACAGCACCGTCGCGAGCACGCGATCCGGTGGCGGAGTGTGCCGCTGACCCGTGAGGAACTCCTCGACCTCGCCGATGATCGGCGCGATGTCGCCGACTGATGGAAAGTGGTCGGCGCCTTCAATTTCGACGAGCCGCGCGAAAGGGATTTTCTCGGCGTACTCGCGCGCGAATTCGACGGGAATCGCCTCATTTTTGCGATGCAGCACCAGCGTGGGCACGTGAACGCTGCTCAAGATGTCGCGGACGTTCATTTGACGAAGATGCGCCTCCCAACCCAACAGGGCCATTTTGGGGCTCATCGATGCACGCTCGAACGCACCAACTATCTGTCTGAACTCAAGATCGTGACTGCGACTGGGCGCCGCCCAGTCGACCGTGCTGCCCTCGCCCCAACGGTCGACCGACTCACGGACTCGGTGCAATAGCGTGATCCATTTCGCCCGGCCCGGCGATCCATCGTCTTCTAGCGACCCACTCACGAAGGTCCCAAAGAGGATCAATGCCTGGACCCGCTGCGGGTAGCTCGCCGCAAACATCACACTGATGGGACCGCCCTGCGAGAGTCCGAACAATGCCGGTCGGTCGCTGCCTGCGGCGTCCAGCACGGCATGCAATTCGTCTGCACGGCTCTCCAGGGTGGGCACTTCCGCGATGGGATCGGACGCGCCCGTTCCGAGCTTGTCGTACTGAATGACGCGAGCGAACGACGCGAACTCTCCGATGAATGTGCGCCACCCGGGGTCTGCCGCCAGCAGGTCCACGTGGGAGATCCAGCCAGGGACGATCACCAGATCTATCGGGCCGTCACCAACGACCTGATAGGCGATGTCTCCCCCCGGGCCTTTCGCGTAGTGCGTCTGCGGCTTACGGGCCATCGGTGTCAGTATCACACTCGACGTCCTGGTCAACGTCTTCTTGGACGATCGTCGAACTCTGTTTCCCCACCACCCTGCCGAGTTCGGCACGCGACCGAATACCGAGCTTGCGGTAGATCCGGCTCATGTTGGCTTCCACTGTTTTCACGCTGACGAACAGTTCGGTCGCAACGTCGCGGTTGGTCATGCCGGAGGCCGCCAACTGTGCGACCCGTCGCTCCGACGGCGTGAGCTCCG
>JAVEES010000031.1 GCA_030840285.1 Pseudonocardiales bacterium | reverse complement strand
CCTTGAGCTGCGCGACCTTGGCCTCGACGACCTTCGAGCCCTCGAACAGGTCCTCGTACTCGAGCAGGTCGGACTCGAAGGCGAGCACCTGCTGCATGCGCAGCGTCCATTGCTGGTCCCACGGCCGCGGCAGCCCGAGCGCCTCGTTCCAGGCCGGCAACTGCACGGCGCGGGCCCGGGCGTCGCGCGAAGCCGTCACCGCCAGCATCTCGAGCAGGATCCGGTAGACGTTGTTCTCCGGCTGCGCCTCGGTGAGGCCGAGCGAGTTCACCTGAACCCCGTAGCGGAAGCGACGCTGCTTGGCGTCCTGCACTCCGTAGCGCTCGCGGGTGATCTCGTCCCACAGCTCACCGAACGCGCGCATCTTGCACATCTCCTCGACGAACCGCACGCCGGCATTGACGAAGAAGGAGATGCGGGCCACGACCTCACCGAACTTCTCGGCGGGCAGTTGGCCGGAGTCGCGCACCGAGTCCAGCACCGCGATTGCCGTGCACAGCGCGAAGGCGACCTCTTGGACAGGCGTCGCGCCGGCCTCCTGCAGGTGATAGCTGCAGATATTGATCGGAGTCCACTTGGGAACCTCGGACACGGTGTAGGCGATCAGGTCCGTGATCAGCCGCAGCGACGGTCCGGGCGGGAAGATGTAGGTGCCCCTGGACAGGTATTCCTTCACGATGTCGTTCTGGGTCGTGCCGGCAAGCTTGGCCCTGACCTCGTCCGGGTCCAAACCGGCCGCCACGGCATGCTCCTCGGCCACTACGAGATACAGGGCGAGCAACCACATGGCAGGTGCATTGATCGTCATCGAGGTGTTCATCTGATCCAGCGGGATGTCAGCGAACAGGGTGCGCAGATCACCGAGGTGCGAGATCGGCACGCCCACCTTGCCCACCTCGCCCCGAGCCAGTTCGGCGTCGGGGTCGTACCCGGTCTGGGTCGGCAGGTCGAAGGCCACCGACAGCCCGGTTTGGCCCTTGGCCAGGTTGCGGCGGTAGAGGGCGTTGGACTCGCTGGCGCTGGAGTGTCCGGCGTAGGTACGCATCACCCACGGCTTGTCGCGCTGGGCGCTGGTATCGGCCATTCGCTGGGCTCCTCGCTCCGGGGACTGGGCTCCGCCCGAGTGTGACACCGGCTGCTACTCGTGAGTAGCCCGTTGTGGCTCAGTTCGCACACGCCGGCGCCACCGGCCCCGACCCGGTGCACAATCCTGCTATGGGCTTCGACCTCTCGGTGCCGATCACCGCCTTCGTGATCGCGGGGCTACTCGCCCTCGTCGTGCGCTGGGTCTTCACACCCTCCAGGCCGCGCACCGGTCGCCCAGAGCATGGACCGGGCGCCGACCTCGGGCTGCTCGCGCCGGTGCTGTCCTCGACGAGCCGCTCACGGGCGCTGCAGGCCAAGAACCAGCTGGCCGGCGAGGGAATCCGGTGTTCGCTGTCGCGCCTGGACCTGGACTGCTACGACGTCCTGGTGCTGCGCGAAGACCTCGATCGGGCCAGGGCTGCCGTCCAAGCCTGACCGGATCGGCTGGCGAGTCCGCGCCGAGGCGTGGATCAGAAGATCTCCGACTCGACCCGGGTGACATCGGCGCCGAGGGCACGCAGCTGCTCGTCGAAACGCACATACCCACGGTCGATGTGATGGATCTCCGACACCTCGGTGATGCCTTCGGCGACCAGGCCGGCCAGCACCAGGCCGACACCGGCCCGGATGTCCGTGGCGCGCACCGGAGCCCCGGACAGTTCAGGCTTTCCGCGCACGACCGCATGGTGCCCGTCCGTCCGCACGTCGGCTCCCATCCTGGCGATCTCGTCGCAGAACATGAACCGTGCCTCGAACAGGTTCTCGGTGATCATCGAGGTGCCCTCGGCGATCGAGAGCAGCGCGATGGCTTGCGGCTGCAGATCGGTGGCCAGGCCCGGATAGGGCAGCGTCACGACATCGAAGCTGCGCGGACGGTCGGTGGCCGAGACCCGAAAACCGCCGGCAACGACCTCCACGGAGGCACCGGATCGGGTCAGCTTGTCCAGCGCGATCTCCAAGTGAGCCGCGTTGCCACCACGGATGGTGACGTCACCGCGGGTCATCGCGGCCGCCATCGCCCAGGTGCCGGCCACGATCCGGTCGGCGACCGCGACGTGCGACGTGGGCCGCAACGAATCCACTCCGGTGATTTCGAGGGTGGAGGTGCCGATGCCGTCGATCTGGGCGCCCATCGCCACGAGCATGGTGCACAGATCGACGATCTCGGGTTCGCGGGCCGCGTTGTCGATGACGGTGGTGCCCTTGGCCAGCGTCGCGGTGGTGAGGATGTTCTCGGTGGCACCCACGCTGGGGAAGTCCAGCCAGATGGTGGCGCCACGCAGCTCGGACGCCTCGGCGACGATGTAACCGTGCTCGACGTGGACCTGCGCGCCCATCTTCTCCAAGCCCATGAAGTGCATGTCCAGCGGGCGAGAGCCGATCGCGTCACCGCCGGGCAATGCGACCTGCGCTCTACCGCACCGCGCCAGCAGCGGGCCGAGCACGCAGATGGAACCCCGGATCTTGCGCACCAGCTCGTAGGGGGCCTGAGCCAGCGGCTCGTCCGGCACGCCGATCGTCACCACATCCGTGCCGGCCGAGTCGCGATGCTCGGCCACCGTGCAGCCCAGGCGCTCGAGGAGCTGATTCATGATGGTGACGTCAGAGATCGCGGGCAGGTTGGAGATGGTGGTTTCACCGGGCGCCAGCAGGGCTGCCGCCATCAATTTCAGGACGCTGTTCTTGGCGCCGACCACTGGGACTTCGCCTACCAGACGGGCGCCGCCGACCACTCGAAAGACCTGCACCGCCAACAGAGTAGTACGAGCTCGCTCGGATCCAGACCATCCTCGGCGCTCGGCCGGGCAGGCTAGGTTTGACGCATGGCCGTGCATCTGACCCGCATCTACACCAAGACCGGAGACACCGGCACGACGGCACTGGGCGACCTGAGCCGGGTCCCGAAGACCGATGCCAGGGTAGCCGCGTACGCCGACACGGATGAGACCAACGCCGCGATCGGGGTCGCACTCGCGCTCGGCGATCTACCAGCCGTGATCGCCGCGGTGCTGAGTCAGCTGCAGAACGACTTGTTCGACGTCGGGGCAGATCTCTGCACCCCGATAATGGCCGACCCCAAGTACCCGCCGCTGCGGGTGACCGAGGCGTACGTGACGCGCTTGGAGCGGTGGTGCGATGAGTTCAATGCCAGCCTGCCGAAGCTGTCGAGCTTCGTTCTGCCCGGTGGGACCGCGGGGGCCGCGCTGCTGCACAGTGCCCGGACGGTTGCCCGCCGTGCCGAACGGAGCACCTGGGCCTTGATCGCCGAGGACCCCGACCGCACCAATGTTCTCGCCGCGACGTACCTCAACCGGCTGTCTGACCTGCTCTTCATCCTCGCGCGCGGGGCGAACCCTGCGGGCGACGTCCTCTGGCAACCGGGCGGCGCGACCCAGTCAGAACCTGGGAGCTGACGCCTCCAGCCACGACAGGAACCCGGTCAGGCCGCTGTCCGGAAATCCAAGGCTGATCCTGCCGCCGCGGAACTCGCACTCGACGATCGAGAGATTGGGCCGCAGTGCCATGTCGCGACTGGCGTCCCATGGCCGGCTGGAGACCACGGTGAGTTCACTGCGTGGCAGCCGCATCGCCGGTGTGGGTGAGAAGCTCAGGGTGCGGTACCAGATGAACTCGTCACCGACGTAGCGGCCGACTCCGTTGGCCCAGCGCTCGTCACCACGCTTGAGCGCCACCGCCAGGCCACCGTCAGCGGAGAGCATCCGGCGCTGGTGAATTACCACCAGCACCCACGCGATCACCGCTACCACGAACAGAAGGCACAGCGCGACGACGCCGAGTATCTCGACCATCGTCACGCTGTGCCTCCGTCAGCTACGGCCCGCCGGCACCGGAGGGCGCCGACGGAAGGTGAAATCGTCAGACCTGTTCTCCGGCGGCACGCAGCCGCGCCAGTGCGCGGTCTCGGGCAGCCACTGTGCTGTCGTCCGAGCCGGAGCCCGCTCGCTCGAGTGCGGCGTGTGCCCGCGCGACGTCGATCTCGTCAGCCGACTCAGCGATCTCGGCCAGCACCGAAACCCCGTCCGCGCGAACGGACAGGAAGCCGCCGTGCACCGCGACCCGCTGCTCCACGCCGTCCGCCTGCTGGATCCGAACCAGCCACCCCGGGGCCAGTGCCCCGAGCAGCGGCGCGTGGCCCGGCAGGACGCCGATTTCACCCTCTGGCGTCCGGGCGTACACCGCGGTCGCCTCACCGGACCAGATCGGACGCTCGACCGACACCAACTCGACCTGCATCGTGCTAGCCATTGACCGCCTCCATGCCTAAACCTCTTGTTGAGCTTGCGCCTGGTAGCAGAGCTGTCAGGCGTTCCTGAGCTCCTCAGCCTTCTTCTCGAGGTCCTCGAGGCCACCGCACATGAAGAACGCCTGTTCCGGGTAGCTGTCGAAGTCTCCGGCGGCCAGCCGCTTGAAGGCGTCGATCGTCTCTTCGACCGGGACGAAGGAACCCGGGATTCCGGTGAACTGCTCGGCCACGAACGTGTTCTGGGACAGGAAGCGCTCGATCCGGCGAGCACGGCCGACGAGAATCTTGTCTTCCTCAGACAGCTCGTCGATGCCGAGGATCGCGATGATCGACTGCAGCTCGTTGTAACGCTGCAGGATCCGCTTGGTCTCCTGCGCCACGTCGTAGTGATCCTGGCCGATGTACTGGGCATCCAGGATGCGTGAGGTCGAGTCCAGCGGGTCGACCGCGGGGTAGATGCCCTTCTCCGAGATCGGCCGGGACAGCACCGTGGTGGCATCGAGGTGCGCGAACGCGGTGTGCGGGGCCGGGTCGGTGATGTCGTCAGCCGGCACGTAGATCGCCTGCATGGACGTGATCGAGTGGCCGCGGGTCGAGGTGATCCGCTCCTGGAGCTGGCCCATCTCATCGGCCAGCGTCGGCTGGTAACCCACCGCGGACGGCATCCGGCCGAGCAGCGTGGAGACTTCCGAACCAGCCTGGGTGAAGCGGAAGATGTTGTCGATGAACAGCAGCACGTCCTGGCCCTGGACGTCGCGGAAGTATTCGGCCATCGTCAGCGCCGAGAGTGCGACCCGCAGGCGGGTACCCGGCGGCTCGTCCATCTGGCCGAAGACCAGCGCGGTGTCGTTCAGAACGCCGGACTCGGTCATCTCAGCGATCAGGTCATTACCCTCGCGGGTGCGCTCACCGACACCGGCGAACACCGACACGCCACCGAAGTTCTTCGCGACCCGGTAGATCATCTCCTGGATCAGCACCGTCTTGCCGACGCCGGCGCCACCGAACAGGCCGATCTTTCCGCCGGTCACGTACGGCGTGAGCAAGTCGATGACCTTGATGCCGGTCCACATCGGCTCGGTCTTGGACTCCAGCTGATCGAAGGCCGGCGGCTCACGGTGAATCGACCAGCGCTCGGGGAATTCCAGCCCCTTGCCCGCCTCGTCCAGCGGAACACCGAGCGCATTGAACACGTGGCCCTTGGTGATGTCTCCGACCGGAACCGTGATGGGGCCGCCGGAGTCGGTCACCTCGGCGCCGCGCACCACACCGTCGGTGGGCTGCAGCGCGATAGCGCGGACCATGTCGTCGCCGATGTGCTGGGCAACCTCGAGCGTGAGGGTCTTGGACAGCTCACCCAGCTCGACCTCAACGGTCAGCGCGTTGTACAGCGCGGGGATGTTGTTGCGGCCGAACTCGACGTCGACCACCGGCCCCGTCACCCGAACAACGCGGCCGACGCTCGTCCCAGCGGTATCGGTGGATGCGGCATCTTCGAAGAGAGTAGTCATGGCTAGGCGTCACTTCCTGCTGCGGCGAGGGCATCGGCGCCGCCGACGATCTCGCTGATTTCCTGGGTGATCTCGGCCTGGCGAGCTTGGTTCGCCAACCGTGTGTAGGTCTTGATCAGATCGGAGGCGTTGTCCGAGGCCGACTTCATCGCACGACGGCGGGCGGCCGACTCCGAGGCGGCGGACTCGAGCAGGGCCGAGAAGATCCGAGCGCTGATGTAGCGCGGCAGCAACTCGCCGAGCAACTGCTCGGGCTCCGGCTCGAAGTCGTAGGCCGGTCCCGGCTCGCCCGACGTCGAGGTTTCTTCCTCAGCCAGCGCGGCCTGGGAGAGGTTCACCGGCGCGATCAGGGCGGCGGTCGGAGTCTGGGTGACCATCGACTCGAACCTCGTGTAGACCACGTGCAGCTCATCGATGCCCGCGACACCCTCGACTGCACCTTCACTGCCGGCCTCAAGGGCCGCAACGACGGTTTCGGTCGCCTCGCGCGCGTCGATGAAGTGTGGCTGTTCGGAGAAGCCGGTCCAGCTGTCCGTGAGCTCGATCTGACGGAACCGGTAGTAACCGACGCCCTTACGGCCGATCACGTAGAGCACCGGCTCCTTGCCCTCACCACGAACCGAGTCGGCGAGCTCGTTGGCCCGCTTGATGGCATTCGCGCTGTAGCCACCGGCCAGGCCGCGGTCGGAGGTGATGACCAGGATTCCGACCCGACGCGGGTTCTGGGCTCCGGTCAGCAGCGGATGCTTCAGCGAGCTGTCCTTGCCCAACGCTGCCAGTGCGCGGGTCAACTCGTCAGCGTAGGGCCGGGCCGCATTGACCCGGTTCTGCGCCTTCACGATCCGCGAGGCAGCGATGAGCTCCATCGCCTTGGTGATCTTCTGGGTCGACTGGACCGACTTGATCTGCCGTCGATAGACCCGAAGCTGGGCTCCCATCAGCTACTGCTTTACCGAGCCGGCGCCGGCGGACTTGTCGGCCAGGAACTGGGCCTTGACCTCGGTGACGGCATCCTCGAGCTGGGCGATGGTGTCGTCCTCGAGCTTGCCGGTGTTGGAGATGGCATCGAAGATCTCGGGCTTGCTATGGGCGATGTAGTCGTGCAGGGCGGCCTCGAACGGGCGGACGTCAGCGACGTCGAGATCGTCCAGAACACCCGTGGTGCCGGCCCAGATCGAGACGACCTCGCGCTCGGGCGAGAATGGCGAGGAGGCCGGCTGCTTGAGGAGTTCCACCAGCCGTGAACCTCGCTGCAACTGCTGCTGGCTGGCCTTGTCCAGGTCCGAACCGAAGGCGGCGAACGCCTCGAGTTCGCGGTACTGGGCCAGGTCAACCCGAAGCCGTCCGGCGACCGACTTCAGGGCCTTGGTCTGTGCCGAGCCGCCGACGCGCGACACCGAGATGCCGACGTTGATGGCCGGACGGACGCCGGCGTTGAAGAGGTCGGTCTCCAGGAAGCACTGGCCGTCGGTGATCGAGATGACGTTGGTCGGGATATAGGCCGAGACGTCGTTGCCCTTGGTCTCGATGATCGGCAGGCCGGTCATCGAACCGCCACCCAGCTCATCCGAGAGCTTGGCGCAACGCTCGAGCAGCCGCGAGTGCAAGTAGAAGACGTCGCCGGGGTAGGCCTCGCGGCCCGGCGGGCGGCGCAGCAGCAGCGACACGGCGCGGTAGGCCTCGGCCTGCTTGGACAGGTCGTCGAACACGATGAGGACGTGCTTGCCGTCATACATCCAGTGCTGGCCGATCGCCGAGCCGGTGTACGGGGCGAGGTACTTGAAACCGGCCGAGTCCGACGCCGGGGCGGCGACGATGGTGGTGTACTCCAGCGCGCCGGCCTCTTCCAGCGTCGTCTTCGACGCGGCGATGGTCGAGCCCTTCTGGCCGATCGCGACGTAGATGCAGCGCACCTGCTGCTTCGGGTCGCCGGTCTTCCAGTTCGCCCGCTGGTTGATGATGGCGTCCAGGGCGACCGTGGTCTTGCCGGTCTGCCGGTCACCGATGATCAGCTGGCGCTGGCCACGGCCGATAGCGGTCATCGCATCGATCGCCTTGATCCCGGTGAAGAGAGGCTCCCGGACCTCCTTGCGCTGAACCACGGTCGGCGCCTGGAGTTCCAGGGCACGACGGCCGTCGGCCTCGATCTCACCGAGACCGTCGATCGGCACGCCCAACGGGTTGACCACCCGACCGAGGAAGGCATCGCCGACCGGGACGGAGAGGATCTCACCGGTGCGCTTGACGGCCTGGCCCTCTTCGATCTTGTCGGCATTGCCCAGGATGACCACGCCGATGTCGCGGACATCGAGGTTCAGCGCCAGGCCCAGCGTGCCACCTTCGAACTCGAGCAGCTCGTTGGTCATGGCGCTGGGCAAGCCCTCGACGTGCGCGATTCCGTCGCCAGTGTCGGACACGACGCCGACCTCCTCGCGGGAGGCCTCCGGCGAGTACGAGGACACGTAGCCCTCGAGCGCACTCCGGATCTCGTCGGCGGAGATCGTCAGCTCAGCCATCTTGTTCCTCAATCTCGATCGTCAGATATTGCCGGGTAGTTCTGTAGTTGATATCCGGCCGGAGCCGGGTCGTTCAGCCGACCAGCGCCGTGCGGGCGGCTGCCAGGCGACCGGCCACGGTGCCGTCGATGACTTCGTCCCCGACCCGGACCAACAAGCCGCCCCGGATGTCGGGGTCGACAGCGGAACGGACGTTGATCGGGCGGCCGTACAAGCTGGTGAGCGCGCTGGCCAGTCGCGTTGACTGCTGGTCGGTCAGCTCGGTCGCCGAGATAACCCTGGCCACCGATCGCTCGCGACGAGCGGCGCTGGCCTCGAGAAGGTCGTCGATCGCAAGCTCGATGTTGCGCTTGCGACCGCTGGCCACCGCGTGGGACAGCAGTTCGGTCGTGATCGGGTTGGTCTTGCCGCCAATCACTGAACGAAGCAGCTCGACGCGCCGTTCCGCGGGCGCCGTCAGCTCGTCGAGCGCTGAGA
>JAVEES010000025.1 GCA_030840285.1 Pseudonocardiales bacterium | reverse complement strand
CTCGCTGCTGGAACGCCTGGATCCGGGCGTCGAGATCATCGACTGCGGAAAGTCAGCGCACCGCCACAACCTCACGCAGCAGGAGATCAACGAGGTCATCGTCGATCGGGCGTTAGCCGGCCGGCGGGTCGTACGGCTCAAGGGCGGCGATCCGTTCGTCTTCGGCCGGGGCGGCGAGGAGGTCGCCGCGTGTGCCGCTGCGGGTGTGGCCGTGCAGGTCGTCCCGGGTATCACCTCTGCGGTTGCGGCTCCCGCGGCAGCCGGCATCCCGGTCACTCATCGTGGGCTCGCCGCGGACTTCGCCGTGGTGTCGGGCCATCGCGATCCGGGCCGCGCCGAGGCGGGCTGGAACTGGGCCGAGCTGGCGGTGGGTCCGGCGACCCTCATCGTCCTGATGGGCGTAGACACGCTGGCCGGGATCGTCGCCGAACTGATCCAGCACGGGCGTCCCGCCGACACCCCCGCGGCTGCTATTCACCGGGCAACGCTGCCGGGCCAACGGGTGGTGCGCTCCTCGCTGGTCGAGCTGCCGGCAGCGGTTGCCGAGGCTGGGCTGTCCGCGCCCGCTGTCATCGTCATCGGTGCAGTCGCGGCCTTGGGCTTCGACGCCGACGGAACTGTCAGACCCTCTCGCTAGCGTCGCGTCCAGATATCCGGTGATGGTGCCGGAGGCGTGCTAGTGTTCGAACACACGTTCGATTGATCGTGAGAGGGGCCGACTATGTACAGCCCGATACCCGCGAGTGTGACTGCATTGTTGACGCAGGCGAAGCGGACCTGGGCCGAAGCGGTTCTGGAACCCCGCGTCGCGGAGAAGTACCGTGCCTCCCACGTTGCAGCCCTGCGCGCTGCTGCGGCGCTGCTCGCTCTGCGCGCTCGGCCGGCAGCCGCCGTTCGCCGGCGTCCGACCAGTGCCTGGGTGCTCCTGGAAGGTGTCGCGCCCGAACTGGCCGAATGGTCTGCCTACTTCGCCGACAGCGCTCAGCGCCGCGCGGCGATCGAGGCGGGCTCGTCCAGCGTCGTCTCCGAGCGCGACGCCGACGATCTGCTGCGCGCGGCGGGCGAGTTCATCGCGATCGTCGAGCGCATGGTCGGCGCGCTTCCGCTAGGAGTTGCCAGTTGATCGAGTGCGCACCACTAGTGTCTGCAGTCGTGGGTAGCGACATGGCCGAGTCAGCGACGCCGCGCGGGCTGTCGCCGCATCTGTGGGCGACACTGCGGGCCACGCTCGATCAGCTCCACCTAGATAGCGTGGCTGGCCCGGACGGCGTGACTAACCCGGACGGCGTGGATCGCTCGGCCGGTGTGGCTAACCCGGACGGCGTGACTACCTCGAACCCCGTGGATCGCTCGGCCGGCCCGGTTCACATCCTGGACTGCGGCGGCGGCTCAGGCAGCCTTGCCGTCCCGCTGGCGGGCTTGGACGCCAGAGTGACAGTGCTCGATGTCAGCATCGACGCGCTCGGGACGCTCAGGCGGCGTGCCGCCGAGGCCGGCGTCTCGGACCGAGTGTCGGCCGTACAGGGCGAGGCGGAGTCCCTCACCGAACTGTTCGATGAGGGCAGCTTCGACTTCGTGCTGGCCCACGAGGTGCTCGCGGACGTCGCGAATGTCTCCGCGGCTTTGGCCGGCATAGCGACGGTCCTGCGCCCTGGCGGTGCGGTAAGCATCGTGACGGGTAACCCCGTGGCGGTGGTGCTGTCCAGGGCGCTGTCAGGTGATGTCGCCGGAGCCCTGGCCTCTTGGCGCCGGTCAGCCCATGACGGCGTGGACCTCGCGCTGCTCATCAGCTACTGCGAAGAGGTCGGGCTCCAGGTCGAGCGCGTCGATGGCATCGGCATCTTCACCGAACTGGTGCCAGGCATCGATCTAGAGCGACCGGGGGCCATGACTGCCCTGGCCGAACTCGAGAGCGCCACGGCCGGTACAGCGCCCTATCGCGATATCGCTTCGCGGTTGCACCTGATCGCCCGCCGAAGCCCGCTCAGTCCACGGCCGGCGTGATTCGGCGTACCTGCGATGGGGCGTAGCGCGGACCTTCCTCGATCATCGGGCGAGATCGACGGCGACGATTCGGGCTGCCATGTACTCCACGTGGACATGGACGCCTTCTTCGCCAGCGTCGAGATCCGGGCACGTCCCGAACTACGCGGTCTGCCCGTCGTCGTCGGCGGTACCGAGGGTCGTGGCGTGGTCGCGGCCGCGTCCTATGAGGCTCGTCGCTTCGGCGTTCGCAGTGCGATGTCGATGGGTCAGGCGATGCGCCTATGCCCGCAGATGGTGGTAATTGCCCCGTCGAGAGCTGCCTACACGGAGGCATCCGCGGCGGTCATGAAGATCTTTTCGGAGTTCACGCCCCTGGTTGAGCCGCTGTCGCTCGACGAGGCCTTTCTCGACGTATCCGGAGCTGTCCAGTTGTTCGGGCGTCCCGCCGAGATCGCCCGCCAGATCCGGTACAGGGTCGAGAGGGAGCAGCAGCTCACCTGTTCGGTGGGAATCGCGCCACTCAAGTCTGTCGCCAAGCTGGCCTCGGGCAGTTGTAAACCTAACGGGCTGCGGGTCGTCAGTCGGGACGGGTTGCTCGACTTCCTGCATCCGCTGCCGGTGACCGCACTGTGGGGCGTCGGTGGCAAGACCGCCGAGCCGCTGCGGCGGCTGGGGATTTGCTCGGTCGGCGAGCTGGCGGCCACCCCGATCGACACGCTCAGGCGTGCCCTCGGCAACGCGTCGGCAGCCCACTTGCACGCTCTGGCCAATGGGCAGGACGACCGCGTGGTCCAGGCGCGCGAGCCGGAGAAGTCGATCTCCACCGACCGGACGCTGCTGCACGATCTGCTCACCGAAACGGAGGTGGCCCGTGAACTGCTACGGGCGTCCGGCGAGGTGGCCGGGCGGCTGAGGCAGGCCGGACGCGTCGCACGCACGGTCGGAATCAAGATCCGATTCGCCGACTTTGCAACCGTTACCCGGGTGCGGACCTTGGCTGAACCCACCGACTCGGCGGCGGCCGTCTATTCAACCGCGTTGGATCTGTATCGCGCTCTGAACCTGGATCAACCGCGAATCCGGCTGGTCGGTGTGAAGGCCGAGAACCTGCGGCCGAACGGCGAGGCAACCCAGCTCGCGTTCGACCTCGGCGGACCGTCTTCGGGCAGCCCCTCGGCCGATCGCACCATCGACGCCCTCGCCGCAAGGTTCGGAGCGTCCGCGGTCAGGCCCGCGTCATTGCTTCGCTCCAAGCCTGCGGTGCCTGACGCACGTAGGAATCTGCCGGCCAGCCCAGAACCGGACCGGGTTCGCGATAACAAATTGTCTCCAGCAGAACACAAACGGCCGTCCTAACTTTCGCAGCATCAATTCGGCTCGTATGCTCGTTGTAGTAGTCGCATGGCGGGATGCACCACCGGCGCGCGACGAATGCCGAGTTGGGCGCACACACTGGGGTGCTGCAGGGATAGGAGGGCACAGTGCCGCTCTCCGAGCATGAGCAGCGTCTTCTCGAGCAGATCGAGCAGGCGCTCTACGCCGAGGATCCGAAATTCGCATCGTCGGTGCGGTCTGCTAGGCCGCGAAGTCGCACGCGCACCTTGCTCGCACTGGCCGTAGTGGGCGCCATTGCCGGCCTTGCGGTGGTCATGGTCGGCCTCACCAAGAACATCATCGCCTTGGGTGTCGTTGGCTTCGTTCTCATCGTGGTTTCCTGTGTCGTGGCGGCAAGCGCGCTGCGCGGGCCTAAGCCGACCGGTCCGGTATCACTCAGCGGCCGAGCCGCGGGTTCGCGAGGCAACTCCAAGCCCACCGGGCTGCGATCCCGCATGGAAGACCGGATGCGTCGTCGTTTCGACGAGAACTGACGCGACCTAGCCTTCAGCACCCACTGAATATTGACTCGCCCGCCGCTGATCGGCGCGGCACTTCGGCACGCCCGGCCCTGATCGGGCGCGCACTTGGCATCTCTGCCCGCCGCTGAGCGGCGGGCACTGGCACGACCGTCCGCCCCCTGATCGGCCGTAGCAGGTCGCCTATCGGTGCCTTGTCAGCGACGGCGCCGATCCGAACGGTTGAGCAGCGAGCGGGGTAGCCACCACTGCCGCAGTCTCTGACGGCGATCGGCCCGTCGGGCCCAGCGCTTGAGCGCCTGATCCAGGCCGTCGATCGACTGATCGTCGAGGTCGGCGCCGCGAGCGCTGTAGCGGGCGCGTTCCACCCGCCGTGCGACCAGGTCAACCGCAGCCCTGCCACGATCATCGACACCCTTGCCGGCAAGCCACGCCGGAACCTGTCCCACTGTCACCGTGTCCGGCCACAGAGCGCCCCGATCAGCCGCGGAAGCCGCGAGCTCCTCCCAGAGCGGCTCGGGATCGCCGCTGGTTCGGGCTCGTCCGAATCGACGTCTTCGTTGCCGGAACCGGATGAATTGCGGGCCGGTTATCACGGCGAGCAGCCCGATCAGAATGGCCAGCGCAATGCCCGCCGTACGCCACGGCAGGCCGGAGTGGGGCGATGCGCTCGTCGCGTTGACGGTCGCGGTGTCATTGTTCAGATCGGGTCGCCGGAGGGCTGATCGCGAGGCGGAGGCCGACGGCGTCTCGTTGGCGTTGGAGGCCGGTGTCGTCGCGTGCGGCGCCCACGGAAGGGTTACCGCACGGGCGCCGTCGGCACCGGCGAGCGGAGTGGGGTCGAAGGGGATCCAGCCGATGCCGCTGAAGTAGACCTCGACCCAGGCGTGGGCATCGGCCGTCGTGACGACGAAGTTGCCGTTGCTGTCGGGTGTCCGGTGGGTGTACCCCAGCACCACGCGGGCAGGCAGGCCTGCCAACCGCATCAGGGCGGCAGCGGCGGCGGCGTATTGCTGGCAGAAGCCCCGCTTCTTGTCCAGGAAGGTGACCAGTGCACTGCGCCCGTCGCCAGGGGCGGTGTCCAGGGAGTAAACGAAGCCGTTCTGCGGGTCGGTGAAGTAGTTGGAGATGGCTCGCGCCTTGTCGTAGGAATTCGTCGACGTCTGCGTCAGCCGGTCGGCAAGGTCCCTGACTTCGGCGGGCAGGTTCGCGGGCATCGCCAGATATCGGTTGTCCACGGTGGCGTCGCCGGTTGACCGCCAATCCGGGGCGGCGCGCAGTTCGCCCTCCGAGGGGACCGGCTGGTTCACCTGCTCGCTGTAGGTCAGGTTGCGAGTTACCCGGGCCCCGTGCACGGTGGCGGTCAACTGATCCCACACCGCACCACCGCCGACGGCATCCAACTGAGCCGGGCTCGCCAGTATCGGCAACGAGTCGCCGCTGAGGCTGAGCACCGTGAACCGGGCGGCAATCGGCTGGGTGTTGCCGCTGTCGGCGATGCCGCTGAGCGAACCCGGCGCGACCGGATAGTCCTGGCTGTACAGCGATTGCGCGAAGTTGCGATCCGCGCCGGATTCGACCCAGCCCGAGTTGGTGAACTGGTCCAGCACCGCCTGGCGGATGTAGAAGGGATGATCGCCGGGGGTCACCGACACCTTGAGCAGATCGACCGGCGAGCCGCGGCGCAGCGATCCGGATAGGTCGGCGGTGTTGTTCAGTTCGATGCGCGGGCCAGTGGCCGAGCCGTTGCCGCTGGCGTCGTGGTGCGCGGCCCGGGCCAGCAGGTTCGTCGACACAGAGGGCAACACCGCCGGAACCAGCAGGGCGGCGACGATGCCGGTGATCGCCATCCGGCGGGCTCCGCCAAGGCGACCCGCCGAGCCGTCGACCGATGGACCCCACTCGCGATCCTGTAGCCGGGTTCCCGCGATCAGGATCAGCAGAAAGCCGACGGCGGCCGCGATGAAATAGATCGGGCTCGCCGCGCGGGACGAGGTGGCCGAAGCCACCGCCAGGACCTCCAGCAGCGGGGCGGCTGCCAGCAACGGCTTGCGCCACAGGATGCCCAGCACATCGGTGAGTGCGACGAGCAGGACCGTCGCGCTCGCGGTCAGCAGGCGCAGGCCGGGGGTGCTCTGCAGCGGTGCGCGATCGCCCTGCATCGTGTCGTGCGCGCTGTTCAGCAACGCCTGGATATCGCCCCACGACGAGGACGTCGGTAGCACCCCGAGCAAGAGATGCTCGGGTATGAAGACCCAGCACATCACCAGCGCCGCGGCCAGGATGCCCAGCGGCACGGGCAGGCTCCTTGCCCGACCGCCCCATCGAGACGCCACGACCACGGCAACGTAAGGAGCCGAGCATCCGATGCCGGTGACCAACCAGGCCCAGTCGGTGAACACCGACCGCATCGGCAACATGGTCAGCAGGGCACCGGCCGCGACCGTCAGCGTCGCGATCACGAGCGCTTCGCCACCCGGGTTCGCTCCGGCGCGCGGCGCGCCTGCCGGGCTCGGGGCGGCCGGGCGCGGGCTGCTGCCCGCGGGCCGGGGGAGGGTGGCCGTCATCGCGGCACCGCGCGGCTGCTGGCCAGCAACAGCGGCCAGATCGCCGGTAGCTCGGTACCTGCCTCTCCTGCCACGACTCGCCAGCCGCTGACCCGAAGCGAGTCGGCGGTGACCTGCCAACTTGTCTCCAGCGCTAGGGTGCGCGCTTGGTCGAAGTACTGCGGTGCGAACGTCCATGGCTTGAGCAGCAAGCTGACCGCCGAGCCAGGCAGCCGCGGCCTAAGCGCGATCCCGGACAGCGTGGCGGGGTCGTCGCCAACCAGGATGGCGAACACCGACGAGTCGCGCCCGAGCCCGTTCAGCGCGTCGGTCAGCGGCTCGACATCGGCTCGCAGGGCGGGCCTCGTGTCGGCCAGCAGATCGAGCATCGTCTGGGTGTCCTCGGACGCGACGCCGCCGGATCCGCTGACGAGGGAAACCCGGCGACCGCGTTCGGCAAGATGACTGGAAATGCTGGCGGCCGCCGAGACGGCCCACTCGAACGCCTCCGACTCGTGCTCGCCCGGCGGCACCGGATAGGCATTCGTCCGGCTGTCCAGGAGCACCAAGGTCTGGCCGTGCCAGGGGCGCTCCTCTTGCCGGACCATCAGATTTCCCGATCGGGCGGTGCTGCGCCAATGGATCTTGCGCAGGTCGTCACCGTGGCGGTACTCGCGCACCGAGGCGTCATCAGATCCACCGGAACCGACAGAGTGGGACGAGTGCGTGCCGCCGTCGCGCCAGGCCATCGGCAGCGCGAGCGGCGCGAGCGCATCCCGCCGCGGCTGCACGATGAGTTCGGCCGTATCGCCCGATCGACTGTCGGCGACCACCAGCCCGAACGGGTCACTGGCGGTCACGGCGGTGGGCCCGACGGTGTAGCGACCCCGACGCTGGCCATCCAGCGGGTAGGCGACGGTACGGCGTTGCCGGCCGCGGATGCCGGAGACGCTGAAGCGCAGTGGCCGGCCGCCCGGGACGGTTTCGGTTATGCGCAGCGGGCCGGTACCGAGGGAATTCGGGTTACTGAGGACCAGTCGTACCTCGGTACGGGCGCCCGCGACGATGCGCGCGGGGTTCACGGCGTGCCCGATACGCAATCCGGCTCGCGACTGGCGCACCGCGAACCAGGCCGGAATCGGCAACGCCAGTAGCAGGACGCCGACTCGCTGCAGGTCCGTTACGCCCAGGACCAGCCCCGCCGTGGTGGAGATCAGCCCCACGGTGATGAACGTCCGTCCACGGCTGGACAACGCGACGCGCTTGTGTGCGGTAGCGACGGTGGTGAGCGTTTCGCGTCGGCTCTGCGCGGTGGTGGTCATTGCCGATCCAATGTCAGCGAGCCGTCGGAAGCGTCGGGATCGACGTACGCGCGACGATGTCGCTGATCAGTTCTTCTGGCGAGCGCCCTGCCACGGTGGCACTGGCGGCCGGGATGATGCGGTGGGCCAGGACCGGAAGGGCCAGGTGCTGCACGTCGTCCGGAAGCACGAAGTCCCGTCCGGCCAGCGCTGCCGCGGCCTTGGCCGTTCGCAGCAGGTGCAGTGACGCGCGCGGTGAGGCGCCCAGCCGGACCTCGGGGTGGCGGCGGGTGGCCTCGGCAAGTGAGACGACGTAGTCCTTGACCACTTGCGCGACGTGCACCCGTCGTACCGCCTCTATCAGCGCTCTGACGGTTGCCGCATCCGACACCGCCTTGAGTTCTTCGATCGGATCGGAGGTCGTCTGATCGCTCAACATGGCGATTTCGGCGGCTCGATCGGGGTAGCCGAGCGAGATCTTGGCGGTGAATCGATCGCGTTGGGCTTCGGGAAGGGCGTAGGTGCCTTCCATCTCGATGGGGTTCTGGGTGGCCAGCACGATGAAGGGAGCCTGCAGCTCGTACCGCGCGCCGTCGACGGTGACCTGGCGCTCGGCCATGCACTCCAGCAGCGCGGCCTGAGTCTTGGGGGAGGCCCGGTTGATCTCGTCGCCGAGCAGGATATTTGCGAAGACCGGTCCCGGCTTAAATTCGAAATCGCTGGTGTCGGAGTTGAACACGCTCACTCCGGTCACATCGGAGGGAAGCAGGTCCGGGGTGAACTGGATCCGCCGCACCGTGCAGTCGATCGAGCGGGCCAGCGCCTTGGCGAAGGTCGTCTTACCGACCCCGGGGACGTCCTCGATCAGCAGGTGCCCCTCAGCCAGCAATACCGTCACGCCGAGACGGACGACGTCGTACTTGCCGGCGATGGCCTTCTCGATGTTGTCAACGATCCGCGTCGCCGCCGGGGCGATGTCGGCGACCGCCAGCCGCGGCGCCGACCCGCTGGTCCACGCATCGGACGTGGCGTCGTCGAATCCGACCGGGCGATCCGCTGAGGGATGAGATTCTGCCTGCGTCACTGCGGATGGTCCGTCCTGTCGGTGGTGAGGTCCGTGCGTCGCACGCGACGACTCACATCCAGCGTTGTCGAGAACTCGTGAGAAGTCGAGTTTTCGAGGTGCCCAACTACAACTGCCGGGACGCGATGGTGACAGATCGCCCACCGACCCCGTCCGGTCATACGTAGCGCAGGGTCGATCGGTTCCTTCTGACGCCATCGGCCACACCAATCCCCACCTTATGGAGGCCCCTGTTTTCGGAGGTCTCGACCCCGATTGGGGGCGTGTTCGAGGTTGACGGTGGAGTGATGTGGGGTATGGTGGGTCGAAGTGGGGAAGCTGTGAGTTATTCGACGCGACGGCAGGGGGTGGGCGGTGTTTCTCGGAACCCACACCCCCCGCCTGGACGACAAGGGCCGGCTCGCGCTTCCCGCGAAGTTTCGCAACGATCTGGAGGGCGGGCTGGTGATCACAAAGGGCCAAGAGCGCTGCCTCTTCGTATTCCCGATGTCTGAATTCAGCCGGATCACCAACCTGTTGCGCGAGGCGCCGGTCACCCAGCGCAGCGTCCGTGACTACAGCCGCGTCTTCTTCGCCAGCGCGTCCCACGAGGTTCCGGACTCCCAGGGGCGCATTACGGTGCCGGCCCCGTTGCGCGCGTACGCGGGCCTGTCCAAGGACTGCGTCGTGATCGGAGCCAACAGCCGAGTCGAGGTGTGGGATGCCACAGCCTGGCAGAGCTACCTGGACGGCACCGAGCAGTCCTTCGCCGACGCCGAGGAGGTGCTGCCCGGTTTGCTCTAGCTCGCATGCCGCTCCGGTCGGCCTCCTCCCGCCCGTCCTGCTCGATGTCCTGGCGCACTTCCCCGGTGCCAGGCCGCGACAGGCTCCGGCGGGCGGGGACCAGTCGCAGCGGAGGCAACCAGCCCCGATCCCCACGTCGCCCCACTGCGGGCAATCCGATTACCACCCAACCCGACGACAGGGCCTGACCCGCCCTCAGAGACGCGCACGCATACGCACCGACGATCAGGAGAACGACATGGCTGGACCGGGACAACCGGTGCCGGGTGCAAGTAACCCGGCGCATGTCCCGGTTCTGCTCGACCGGACATTGGAGCTGCTCGCACCCGCCATCGCCGAACCCGGGGCGGTGATGATCGATGCCACGCTCGGGCTGGGCGGCCACAGCGAGGCCGCGCTCATGGCACATCCACGGTTACGCCTGGTCGGGCTGGACCGTGATCGGCAGGCCCTCCGGCTCAGCGCCGAGAGGCTGGAACCCTTCGCCGACCGGATCCAGCTGGTGCACGCGGTGTATGACCAGCTGCCCGCCGTGCTGCGCGATCAGGGGCTGACCGAGGTGGACGGGGTGCTGTTCGATCTCGGCGTCTCCTCGATGCAGCTCGACCTGCCCGAGCGGGGCTTCTCTTATGCACAGGACGCTCCGCTGGATATGCGGATGGACGCCTCGACAGGCCTGACCGCCGCCCAGGTCGTCAACGGATACCCGGTTCCGCAGCTGGCACGGGTTCTGCGCGAGTACGGCGAGGAGCGCTTCGCGTTGCGCATCGCTCAGGCGATCGCGCGACGGCGGGTGCAGGCACCGCTCGAATCAACGGCCGAGTTAGCAGAACTGGTGCGCGACGCCATCCCGGCCGCTACCCGCCGTACCGGGGGACACCCGGCCAAGCGCACCTTCCAGGCCCTGCGGATCGAGGTCAACGCAGAGCTGACGGCGCTCGAGACCGCTATTCCAGCGGCGTTGTCCGCCCTGCGGGTCGGTGGCCGCATCGTGGTACTGGCATACCAATCGCTGGAGGACCGGATCGTCAAGCGAGCCTTCCACGAGCTCGCTTCCGACCGGACCCCGGTAGGACTGCCGGTTGCGCTGGCTGAGGCGGGACCGGAGATCCGGCTGCTGAGCCGGGGCTCGGAGCCCGCGTCCGAGGCGGAGATAGCAGCTAACCCGCGTGCCGCGTCGGTACGGCTGCGGGCCGCCGAACGAGTGAAGAGGGGTGCCGCGTGAGCGAGGGAGCATCGAGCGCAGCGAGGAGCGGATCGAGCCGCGCAGGGGGTACCGCGTGAGCGGATCGAGCCGGAACGGCCGCCCTACTCGCGCTGCCGCCGCTGCCGCCGCAAGCGGGAAGCGGCGACTGCCACTGCCGGTGATCCTGGGCGGAATGCTGATCGTCGGACTGGCCGCGCTGCTCGCACTCAACACGGCATCGGCAGCCCTTGAGGTCCGCAACCGAAGCGTGACGGCTGCGAATACCTCGGTCTCCGACACCGAACAGCAGCTGCTTCGCGATCTGGCTGGTAAGCAGGCGCCGGCCTCCCTGGCCGCCGCTGCCACGGCGCTTGGCCTCGTCCCGAATGAGAACCCCGCCTTCCTGCGCCTGAATGCGAACGGCTCGGTCAGCGTGCTGGGTTCACCGGTGCCCGCGACCGCGCCGCCGGTTGCCGTGCCGACCCCCAAGCCGGCCCCCAAGCCGAGTGCCAAGGCGACGCCCAGCGCCGCAGTGAGTAAGCCAGCCCGTCCGGCAGCCAGTTCCAGCAAGGCCGCATCGCCGGTAGTCACGGTGACCGTCACGAGGGCGGCCACACCGAGCAGTTCAACGACGCCGGGCCCGCACAGCAGCCCTAGTCCCTCGCCCAGCAGCACCGCGTCAGGAGGCCACGGATGACTCGACCGCCGCGCGAACCAGGCGAGCCGCCGCGTCGGGGACGGCCCGCGGGCCCGCCGCGTGCCGGTCGCTCGGTGCCGCCCCGGCCGGTCGGAAAGTCACCGACGGGAGAAAGCCCACGGACGGGAGAACGGCGCGCCGGCCAGCCGCTGCGCCCACGTCCGCGCACCCAGCAGCCAGGAACCCAGCAGCCTCGCAGCGAGCAGCCACGAACCCAGCAGCAGCGACCCCAACAACCGCGAACCCAGCAGCCGCGCAGCGAACAGCCGCGCAGCCAGCAGCCACGAACCCAGCAGCCGCGAACCCAACAGCCGCGACCCCAACAACCGCGACCCCAACAACCGCGAACGCAACAGCCCCGTAGCCAGCAGCCACCGCGCACGCAGCGGCCGAGCAACACCAGCCGTCCGAAGTCTCGGCCACCGGCGGCTCGCGGCCCACGCCGCCGTCGAAGGATGAAACTGGGCAAGTCGCTGCGTCGGCTGCGCACCAGCATCGTCGTGGTGACCCTGCTGCTCAGCGTGGTCTTCATCCGCTTGGTTTGGTTGCAGGGCATCGACTCGAGCGGGTACGCCCTCGCCGCCTCGAAGGAGCGGCTGGGCGAGGTCACGCTGCACGCCGCACGGGGCTCGATCGTGGACCGCAACGGCGTGCCGCTGGCTTACACCGCCGATGCCAAGGACATCGTGGCCGATCCCAGCATGATCGCGCCCGGCGATGTGGAGAGCTACGCCTCGATGCTCGCACCACTGGTGAAACGTCCGGTCGGAACCGTGCGCAGCCTGCTGTCGGCGAAGTCCCGTTATGCCTTGCTGGGGACGGCACTGTCACCGGCCACGGCCAAGCAGGTGGACGACCTCACCCTGCGCGGGCAGGCGTTGCCCGGCATTTTCACCCAGGCGACGTTGCAGCGCATGTATCCCGGTCACACCACGGCCGCCAACATCCTTGGACTCGTCCAATCGGACGGGACGGGCGCGGCCGGCATCGAACAGAGTTACGACTCCGCGCTCAAGGGTGTCGACGGTTCGGTGAGCTATGAGATCGACGCCAACGGCAACATCAACCCCTCCGGCGTGATCAAGCGCAAGAACGCGGTGGACGGTGGCACGGTCCAGCTGACCATCGACCAGGACTTGCAGTACACGGTCCAAACGCTGCTCGACAAGGCCGTCAAGGACTCCGGGGCGCGTGACGGCCAGGTCGCGATCCTGGACGTCAAGACGGGCCAGGTCAGGGCGCTGGCATCCACCGGAACCTTCGACAGCCAAGACCCGTCCACGATCAGTGCCGGGCAGTCCCTCGACCCGAACGTGCAGCAGGTTTTCGAACCCGGATCGGCGAACAAGATCGTCGCGCTGTCGGCGGCTGTCGAGAAGGGAATCATCGGTCCACGCAGCGTGATCTCGGTTCCCGACAGCATCCAGGCCGGCGGTGTGACCATTCACGACGCATGGTGGCATCCGGTGCAAAATTTCACGGCCACTGGCGTGCTCGCCGAATCCTCCAACGTCGGAACCCTGCTGATCAGCCAGAAGGTTGGCGAGCAAACGTTCTTCGACTATCTCAAGCGGTTCGGCCTGGGCCAGCAGACCGGCATCGAACTACCCGGTGAGAGCGGTGGTCTGCTGCCTGACATCAAGACCTGGACACCGTCGACGTTCACCAACCTTCCGATCGGGCAGGGCGTCGCGATGACGTCGCTGCAGCTTGCCTCGATGTATCAGGCGATCGCGAACAACGGTCAGCGCATCCCGCCGCGCATCGTCGAATCTGTCACGAAGGGGGACGGCACGGTGGTCAACACCCAGCAGCCGGCCGCGACCCAAGTGGTGTCCGCGCAAACGGCCAAGACGATCCGGACGATGCTCGAATCGGTGACGATGACCGGTGGTACCGGCGTGAAGGCGGCGGTGCCCGGTTACCGGGTCGCGGGTAAGACCGGAACCGCCCAGCAGCCTGATCCGAAGACCGGCGTCTATTCAGACTCCGTGTACTGGGACACCTTCGCGGGAATGGCACCTGCGGATGATCCTCAGTTCGCCGTCTCGATCATGATCGACAATCCGGCACACGGAGTTCACGGTGGCGATGTCGCGGCTCCGCTCTTCAAGGACATCGCCTCATACCAGCTCGCTGCGGCTCGGATACCGCCTTCCGGTACCACGGCGCCACTCGTGCCCCTTACCGTCGGTTGACCTCGGATGGCGCTTCTGCGAGGCCCGCTCGGTAGCGTGAGGGACCGTGGCTGAGTCTGCATACGGCACGCGCCCGGGTCCGCCGCTTGCCCGGCCGAGTCACGTCGCGCCGGTCAGGCTCAGCTCGCTGGCGCAGCTGATCGGCGCCACGTTGGTCGGCGAGGACGTCGAGGTTCGCGGTGTGAGTTCCGGTTCTGACCTCACCGAGGCGGGCGACCTGTTCGCCGCTCTTGCCGGGGGGAGCGGCCACGGAGCGCGCTTCACGGCAGCCGCAGTCGCCCAAGGCGCCGTCGCGGTACTGACCGATGACGCCGGCCGGCAGATCCTTCGCGAGAACGGACTTCAAGCCATCCCGCTGCTGCTTGTCGAGACGCCGCGCGCTGTGCTCGGCACGGTGGCCGCCGAGATCTATGGCCATCCGTCCCGACGGCTGCCGGTATACGGCATAACCGGCACGTCCGGCAAGACGACGACCACCTTCCTGGTGCGCGCTGGACTGCTGGCCGCGGGCCGTTCCAGCGGCCTGATCGGCACCGTCGGGGTGTTCCTGGGCGATGAGGTGCTCAAGACGCCGTTCACGACGCCCGAAGCACCGCAGCTGCAGGCGCTGCTCGCCGTCATGGTGGAGCGGGGGATGTCCAGCGTGGGCATGGAGGTCTCCTCCCACGCGCTGCGCATGGGGCGGGTTGACGCCGTCGATTTCGCTGTCGGCGCGTTCACGAACCTGTCTCAAGATCATCTGGACTTCCATGCCGATATGGAGGATTACTTCCAGGCCAAGGCGCTGCTGTTCGACGGACGGAGCCGGCGCGAGATCGTGGTGGTGGATGACGAGTGGGGTCCTCGCCTGGTCGGTCCGGATACGGTCACGGTTTCTCGGCACCACGATGCGGCCTGGCGCGCCAGCGATATCACTGTCGCCGAGGACGGCGCGACCCGCTTCATCGTCGAGTCTTCGGTGGGTCGCTTCGAAGCGGGCTGCCGCATCCCGGGCGAGTACAACGTCGCAAATACCTTGCTTGCGCTGGCCATTCTGGCCGAACTCGGTGTTGATGTCGTGGCGGTGGCGCCCGCTGTGGCTGCGGCGCAGGTCCGCGGCCGGATGGAGCGGGTCGACGGCGATCAGCCCTTCCTGGCGGTCGTGGATTACAGCCACAAGCCAGCCGGAGTGCAGGCGGCACTGGAGGCCCTGCGACCGCTGACCGCGGGACGGCTGATCATCGTGCTCGGTTGCGGCGGCGATCGCGATCGCGGCAAGCGGCCGGTGATGGGCGAGGTCGCGGCGCGGCATGCCGATGTGCTGATCGTCACCGACGACAATCCGCGCAGTGAGGACCCTGCTCTCATCCGGGCCGAGATGCTCGCCGGCGCACGGGCCGTTCCACGGGGCGATTCGGCGGTCATCGTCGAAGACGGCAACCGTCGCTCCGCGATCTGGCACGCCGTCCGGACGGCGGGGCCGGGTGACACGGTGCTGGTCGCAGGCAAGGGACACGAGACGGGCCAGCAGGTGGGCGAGGCTATGCTGCCCTTCGATGATGTGTCCGTTGTCCGTGAAGCCCTTGTTGCACAAGGCTTCACTCCCACCGAACTGGCGACGGCCGATGTCGCACGGAGCGTGAACCAGTCGTGATCGCGCTGAGCGTGGCTGAGATCGCCGCGATCGTGGCGGGTGAGGTCGTCGGTGTAGACCCGCAGTCGGTGGTGACCGGAAAGGTCGAGTTCGACAGCCGACGAGTCCATCCTGGCGACCTGTTTCTGGCTATCGTCGGTGAGCACGCCGACGGCCATCGCTTCGCCGCCGATGCGCTTGCCGCCGGCGCTGTCGCGGTGATGTCGACCCGCGAGATCGAGACCGGCTCGATAGTGGTCGCGGACCCGATCGCGGCCATCACGGCGCTGGCTCGCGCCGTGGCCCGCCGGCTGTCGGCAACGATCGTGGCCGTGACCGGTTCCTCGGGTAAGACCTCGACGAAGGATCTGCTCGCTCAGATCCTGAGCCGCAAGGGTTCCACGGTGGCCCCGCCGGGGTCGTTCAACAACGAGCTCGGCCACCCGTACACGGTGCTGCTGGCCGATGAGAGCACCGAGTTCCTGATCCTGGAGGCGTCCGCGCGGGGCATCGGGCATATTGCGCACCTCGTTCAGATCGCACCGCCGCGGATCGGGGCCGTCCTCAACGTCGGCAGTGCCCACCTGGGCGAGTTCGGATCGGTGGCCGCGATCGCACAGGCCAAGGGGGAACTCGTCGAAGGCCTGCCCAGTGCCATCGATGGCGGCGTCGCCGTCCTTAATGCTGACGACCCGACGGTGATGGCGATGGCAGCGCGAACCGCGGCCCGGGTTGTCACCGCCGGAGAAAGTTCGGCAGCCGACGTCCGCGCCGCGCAGATCGAGCTTGACGAAGGCGGCCGAGCGCGGTTCACGCTCGTCGCGCCGAGCGGCAGCGCCCAGGTCGAGCTACGGGTCGTCGGGGAACACCAGGTTTCCAACGCTGTCATCGCCGCTGCGGTCGCGCTGGAGTGCGGGCTCGGCGTCGGCGAGGTGGCAGCCGGGCTGTCGCAGGCCGTCGCGCGCTCGAGCTGGCGGATGGAAGTCACCGAACTGGGCGACGGCATCACGCTGGTGAATGACGCCTACAACGCCAATCCCGAGTCGATGCGGGCGGCGCTGAAGTCGCTGGCGATCATGTCGAGGGGACGCAGATCCATTGCGGTGCTTGGCCATATGGCTGAATTGGGGCGCGATTCGACCGCGGAACACGACGCGCTCGGCCGGTTGGCCGTCCGCTACGACATCTCGCAGGTGATCGCGGTGGGCGAGCCCGCACGGCCGATCGCGCATGGTGCGGCACTCGAGGGGTCGTGGAACGGCGAGTCGGAGTGGGTGGACGATGTCGCTGCGGCGATCGAGCGGGTCACCCAACTGATCGAGCCGGGCGACGTCGTCTTGGTGAAGGGATCGCGGTCGGCCGGAATGGAAAGGGTGGCCCAAGCACTGATTGAGCAACATGAGGGCACGGCACAGGCGGTCCCCGGCGTATGAAGAGCATTCTCGTCGCAGCGCTGTTCGGTCTGATGACCTCGATCCTGTGTACGCCGCTGGTGGTGCGCTACTTCCGCAGCCAGGGATTCGGGCAGTAGATCCGCGAGGACGGCCCGCAGACACATCTGGTCAAGCGCGGCACGCCGACCATGGGTGGCGTCGCGATCATGGGATCGACAATCGTCGGCTACGTCGCCGCACACCTGGCCGGTTCCCTTCGCCACGATTCCGGGCCCACCGCGTCAGGGCTGCTGTTGCTCTTCCTGATGCTCGGTTCCGGTGGCGTCGGATTCCTGGACGATTTCATCAAGCTACGGCGACGGCGCAGCCTCGGCCTGCGGGCGCGGGCGAAGTTCCTCGGGCAGCTCCTGGTCGCGCTGGTCTTCGGTATCGGCGCGATGATGTTCAGTAACAGCCGCGGGCTCACGCCGGCGTCCAAACATCTGTCCTACGTGCGCGACATCGCGCCGGTCTCGATCGGTGTGATCGGCTTTCTGGTGCTGGCCTATCTGATCGTCACGGCGACCACGAACGCGGTCAACCTGACGGACGGCATGGACGGGCTCGTTGCCGGCAGCGCGGCAATGGTGATGGGCGCCTACACCCTGATCACCTTCATCCAGTTCAAGAACGTCTGCGGTGGCCGTAACCCGGCGGGTTGCTACGTGGTGCGCGATCCCCAGGATCTGGCGCTGATCGCCGCGGCGGCGATGGGCGCTTGTTTCGGCTTCCTGTGGTGGAACGCCTCGCCCGCACAGATCTTC
>JAVEES010000016.1 GCA_030840285.1 Pseudonocardiales bacterium | reverse complement strand
TCTTTCAGGTACGTGAGCAGTACGTCTGGGAATTGGGGTCAGACGTGGAACCGATGATCGCGTTCGGGGAGCAGACCTTCGCCACCGTGGGCGCCATCGCGACCGCCATCACGGCTGTCTGCGGCGTCATCGTCGCGATCATCTCTACCCGCCGCTCGCTACACGCTTCCCTCGATGTCCGGCCCGATCCCGAGCCCGCACCGGCCCCTGCGCCGGACCCAGCTCGCCACGATCCACCGCCGGATGCCTTGCCGAGCCAGTCGTGGGGCGGATCACCCGCGCCGAAACCACCGCCCTTGCCGGCACGGAATTCCCAGCCTGCACCGCAGAGTTGGTATCTGCGGCAGCAGCCCTCGCTGGGCAACAGCTGGCAAGGCGGTTCACGCCAGGACGGAGTCCGGCCAGGATCGGCGGTGCCGTCGGCGACACCGTCGTTGCCGGCTGAGCCGCCGCCGAACCGCTGGTGGCTGGTGCCGAAATCCCGGCCGAACCATGAAGGAATTCGCGCACGATCCGGACGCATGACATGACTGCCGACCGCGAGCCCGAGCCGGGTGGCCTGAACGTATGGCCACCGACAACCCCTCAGCGACCTCAGCAACCTCGGCAACCCAGCCAGCCGAATCAGGAACCCCAGCAGCCCAACCAGCCGAATCAGCCGCCGCGACAACCACAATTCCCGCCGCAAGCCATGCCGTTTCAACAACCTCGGTTCGCGCCGCCCACGCAGCAACCGGTGCCGAAACCGCCCACTCAACCCTTGCCGAAACCCCCCACGCACGACGGGCCCAAGCCGCCAGCTCCACACATGCCACGGTCGCAGCCACCGGGGGGCCCGTCCCAGCCGCAGCAATGGCAGTCAAGACAGCCGATTGCGCGAGCGCAGCCACAGTTCGGTCAACCGGGCCGTGCGCCCGGCGCCCGCCGCGGTCGGCCAACTCTGCCAGCTCGGCAAGGTAGGCCAGGTCGGGCAGGTCGGCCGGCGGCGGGCCACCCGTGGATTGCTCCGGAGTTGATCTGGCTCGCGGTCATGATCGTCTCTCTCGCCGTCCTGCTGTTGGCCTTCGCGTTATGGGACCGGCCTGTTTCCACTCTTCCGAGCTCGGCGCCCCGGCCAGCGGCCGCGTCCCAGCCAGGCTGACGGTGATCGGCAATGGTGCGCTCGCCGATCCTCGTGCTAGCCCTGACGGCCGCCGCAACGATCCTCGCCGTCCTGGTGGCAGGCTTCGTCGCACCGGCGCGCAAGCAGCCGTGTCGCGTCCTGGTGACGTCGTCGCCGATGGTTACCGCCACCCAGAGCGCCGGACGCTCGACCGGCCAGAGCGGTACACCGTCCCTGTCTCCGACGACTGCGCTGAGCGGCCCGTCAGCGGTGCGAACCTCGAGCGCCGGTCGCAGCAATGCGAGCAAGAGCCTGACCGTGCCGACCCGTACGGGCAGCAGCGTCACCTCGTCCGTTCCGAGGAGTAGTTCGGCAGTCCAGGGTGGTGAGAGCTGTGCGGGCTAGCGAGCAGGCAGCATCGCTCACCTTCGTGCGGCACCTGCCGCAGCATCTCAGTGTCGCCTGGTTGGCCGTGGCACTGCTGTACTTGCTCGACATCGGCACGCTTCCCGAGCCGGTGCTCGCCTTCGTCATCGGCACCGCTGTCGCGATCGGGATGAGTGCGTCGCGGGCGGTACCGGCCGGTGCCGGGCACAGTCTGCGGGCCGAGGAGCCCTCCGCCCGAGCCGTCCGGACCGATGCCGCCCGAGGCTTGCCCGAGGCTGCGTGGGCCCCCGCCCCCGAGGCCGTCAAGGCCGAGCCAGCCGTGATCGATCCGTCGGTTTATCGCCAAGCCTCACCGACCGAAATCCAGTGCCCTCGTTGTGGGGGTTTCGCGGTGTCATTGCTGGCCGATCCCGATTCCGATCCCGATTCCGATCCCGATGCGGATCCCGATCCCGATCCCGATCTCGATGCCGGCAACGCCGTGCGGTGCCAGGTATGCGGTAACGAATGGTCGTGGGATCAGCAGCGAATGCCCGATGTCACCATCCGCAGTTGGCTCCACCGATAAGGAGAGTTGGCATGTATTCACAACCGATCGATCGGCATCACCCGGGCTGCATCCTCTTTCTGGTCGATCAGTCGGCATCGATGCAGGATCGGTTTGCCGGTGGTCTGCAATCCAAGGCGACCGCCCTCAGCCTTGCGGTGAACCGGCTCATCCGGAACCTGGTTCTTCAGTGTCAACGCGGCGAGGAGGTCCGCGACTATTACCACCTGGGCCTGGTCGGCTACGGAAAGTCTGTCGGCCCTGTCTTCGGGGGCGACCTCGCCGGCCAGCAGCTCGTTCCGATCAGTGTCATCGCCGACTATCCGCTTCGGATGGCGACCGACAGCCTCCCCGGCAACCCAGAGGTCAGTGTGGACCTGCCGGTGTGGATCGATCCGGTCGCCGATGGCGGGACGCCGATGACGGCGGCGGTGAACCTGGCCGGCTCCATCATCGTCGAATGGGCCAACAGCCACCTTGATTCGTTCCCACCCATAGTGGTCAATATCAGCGATGGTGAGGCGACCGACGGCGATCCTCGCTCAATCGCCGCGCAGCTGCGCGAGATCCGGACAACGGACGGCACCCTGTTGCTCTTCAACGTCAACCTCAGCGATCAGGCACTGACCCCGATCGAATATCCGAATTCGCCAGTAGGCCTGCCGAATCCTTACGCGATAGGGCTGTTCGAGATGTCGAGCGAGCTCACCCCTTACATGATGGCGGTTGCCCGTGGCATGGATCTGCCCGTCGAAAGCGGCGCTCGCGGCTTCGTCTTCAACGCCGACGCTGCCAAGCTCAGCGAATTCCTCGACGTCGGCACCCGGGTCTCACAAGTCGCGGATCGGTAGGGCAATCCGACATGCTGCAGATGGTCGCGTACTGGGAGCCGAAGGAAGGGACCTCGACCTCGGAGTGGGAGGACGGGGCTGCCTTCAGCGCGCAGACCGGATGGTTCGCGATAGCAGACGGTGCCTCCACCGCAAACAGCTCGAGGGAATGGGCGTACCTGCTCACCGATTCCTTCGTCCACGATCAGCCCACCGCCGCGCTGGAGGTCGAGGACGGTGCCGGCCGTCGTGCCTTCCTCGAATGGGTGCGAGCGGCCCGTACCCGATTCGACCCGCATTCACCGGAGTTCCCGCCCTCTCGGATGCCCAGCTGGGTGCAGTCGGCGGGGGAGCGGCTGGGCGCCCATGCGACCTTTCTCGGAGGTCGCATCAATGATGGTGAGATCAAGGCCGTCGCGGTCGGAGACTGCTGTCTGTTCCACGCCATGACGGAGCAGGCTCGGCCACGGTCGTTCCCGCTGACCGATCCCGGCCAGTTCGGTACGGCCCCGGCGCTGGTGTCCAGCCTTGAGGCCGGTGACGGACGTCTTGCCGAAAGCGTGCGCCACTACCGCGCGCCGATGGCTCGCGGGAACGTGGTCTTCGCCGCCTCCGATGCGCTCGCGGAATGGCTCAGTCGCGGCGCGGACCGTCCGGAGCTCTGGCATGCGCTGGCCCGGATCGGTCATGAAGGTTTCAGCGAGCTGTGCCAGGACCTTCGCGCCAACCGCGAGATGAAGAACGACGACGTCACGCTGTGGCGGGCATCGCTTGCCCGCTCACCGGGCGTGGCGGTGTGAGCGGGGGAACGCGATGAACACGACGCCCACCTGGCCTGACCGGATGACGTATTCGGCCGTCGTGCAAAGGCCGGAGCAACACTTCAAGGACCCAGACCTCAAAGCTGCGACGTTCCTGCGGAGCCGGCGAGGCCAGGTGCTCGCCTGGAGTGGTGGCCGCGCGATCGTCTTTCATGCCGTGTGTCCTGGTGGCTCGCATGCGGCAGTTCGCTTCATGCTGAGCAACGACCGCGAGGCCGGTGTGCGCTACGGCGCCCTGAGCAGGCATCTCTCGGCCAACCCCATCGAGATGTTCGTCCGCACCGAGTGGGTCGCGGGGGGACTTCATGTGGGCGAGCAGCAGTATCCGGTGGTCAAGATGGACTGGGTCGAGGGCCAGGCCCTGGATCGTTACATCTCCAGCATCATCGATTCGCCCAGCGCCGCCAGCCAGTTGACCGCGCTGGCACGGTCCTGGCAGCAGTGTTGCCGAGCCCTCGCCGAGGCACGGGTGGGACACGGCGACATCCATGCGGGCAACCTGCTGGTCGGCCGGAACGACGGCAATGTCTGCGAACTGCGGCTGGTGGACTACGACAACGTGTGGGTACCGGGTCTGCAGGCGCCCTCGCGCGAAGCAGGCCATCCCTCCTTCCAGCATCCGGCGCGTTTGCCCGGCACGGCGGGGCCGTACATGGACGCCTTTCCGAATACCTTGATGTTGCTGTCCCTGCGGGCGCTGGCGTGTGAACCGGCGCTGTGGCAGTTCCACGACGGTGACGACATGTTGTTGATCCAGCGCCAGGATCTGGAGGATCCCGGACGCGAGGTCTGGTCAGCGCTCGGGTCCTGCAGCGATCCACTGGTGCGTTCGATGACCGAGCTGACAACCGGCTGGCTGAGCGGATCTCCCGACCAGTATCGGAACCTCGATCAACTCCTCGAAGCGGCCAACCTGACCACCGCTCGT
Organism: Pseudonocardiales bacterium; assembly: GCA_030840285.1. GTDB lineage: Bacteria > Actinomycetota > Actinomycetes > Mycobacteriales > Jatrophihabitantaceae > Jatrophihabitans_A. The sequence goes on along the minus strand of JAVEES010000016.1, from coordinate 838 downwards.
GAACCGCACGTCCTCAACGTCTGGCCGCCGCCCGCGGCTGTGCTGGGGGATGCGAATGCGCCCGGACGCTGGCCCACGCCGGCGTCGCCCGGCCCCGCCCGGCCAGCGACTCCAGGTCATGACGGAGCGGCTACGCAGACCTGGCCGGGCACCGCGGCGAGCGCCCGAAGGCCCACCGGGCCGCCTTCCCAACAGTGGCCGATCTCACCGGCGGCTCCACCGGCCCAGGGCTGGTCCGCGCAGCCCGTGTCGGGATCGGGGAACCGCGCGGTGGCGGTGGGGCTGGTGCTGACGCTGTGCCTGCTCGGGCTGCTGCTCATCGTCGTCCTATCGCTCGTCCGTTAGGCGTCAGCGTGCAGACCCGCTTCACGTGGGGCGCTTAGGTCTATCTGGCAAGATCGAGGCAGTGAGTAACAATGCAGTGGGTTTCCGATCAGATCGCGGGCCGATCCTGATCGCGCTCATGTTGTCCACCGCACTCGTCGCGATCGACTCGACGATCATCGCGACCGCCGTGCCCTCCATCGTCACCAGCATCGGCGGGTTCTCCGAGTTTCCCTGGCTCTTCTCGATCTACCTGCTCGCGCAGGCCGTCACCGTGCCGGTCTACAGCAAGCTCGCTGACCTCTTCGGGCGCAAGCCGTTGATCCTTTTCGGCATCGGGCTCTTCCTGCTGGGCTCCATCCTGTGCGGTTTCGCCTGGAGCATGCCCGCGCTGATCGCCTTCCGCGTGGTCCAGGGTCTCGGTGCCGGGGCTGTCCAGCCGATGTCGATGACGATCGTCGGTGACCTGTATTCGCTGCAGGAACGCTCGAAGGTGCAGGGCTACCTGGCCAGC
>JAVEES010000003.1 GCA_030840285.1 Pseudonocardiales bacterium | reverse complement strand
GGCGGCCTGCGGTGCGGTCGCGCCCTTGGGAATCGTCCACGCTCGCGCTTCCTTGGGTCCTGCCGTGAGATAGGTCTGCAGACCCAGCGTGTTGAAGCCGACCCGGGCTAGAGAATTCAGACCAGATTCCTGGACGCCCATGGACTGCAGCAGCTCCAGAGCTTCCTCCGGTTCGAGTTCGACCAGTTCGGATTCCGTCTTCGCATCCAGGAAGATGGCCTCGGCCGGCGCGACGAGATCCCGCAATTCACCGATGAAGTCCTCGTTGCCCAGCTCGCCGGGGTCGACATTGAAGACGTAGATGAACGGCTTGGCCGTCATCAGATGCAGCTCGCGCAGCGGTTCTGGATCGAGGCCGGCGGCGAAGACCGTCCGGCCCTCTTCGAGAACCTTCTGGGCTTCCTCCACGGCGGCGAGCACCTGCACTTTGTCCTTGTGCAGCCTCGCTTCCTTCTGCAACCGAGGGATCGCCTTCTCGATGGTCTGCAGGTCCGCGAGCATCAATTCGGTATTGATCGTCTCGATGTCATCCGAGGGCGACACCTTGCCCTCGACGTGCACCACGTCCGGATCGGTGAAGGCCCGGATCACCTGGCAGATCGCTTCCGCCTCACGGATATTGGCCAGGAACTTGTTACCCAACCCCTGCCCCTCCGAGGCACCGCGCACGATCCCGGCGATGTCGACGAAGCTCACGGTAGCCGGGATGATCTTGGCCGAACCGAAGATCTTGGCGAGAACATCCAGCCGATCATCCGGCACGCCCACCACGCCCACATTCGGCTCGATCGTTGCGAACGGGTAGTTCGCTGCGAGCACGTCGTTGCGGGTGAGTGCGTTGAAAAGGGTGGACTTGCCGACGTTGGGCAGTCCGACGATGCCGATAGTGAGGGCCACGGGCCGCCAGTCTACGGGTCTGGCGACAAACCACTGAATCACTGAATCACGACAGCCACCCCACCCTGACCGAACCGACCCTTGACAGGACGACCCTGCGCGCCATAATTCTACGCATGGGGAATTATGAGCCGGACGCCATCGAGGTACACGAGCTGGTAGTCGTTCGCGGCGGTAACCGAGTGCTGGACGGGCTGAGCGTTCACGTCCCCAGCGGCTGCGTCACCGGACTGCTCGGCCCCAGCGGCTGCGGCAAGACCACCTTCATCCGAGCGGTTGCCGGAATTCAGATCATCGCGTCCGGTCGCATTCAGGTGCTTGGTGAACCGGCTGGATCCGCATCGCTACGCGAGCGACTGGGCTATATGACGCAAGCCAGCTCGGTGTATCCGGATCTCACCGTCCGTCAGAACCTTCGGTACTTCGCCGAACTGGCCGAAGCCGACGACAGCGCCGTGGGGTCTGCCCTCGATGCCGTCGGCCTGCGTGACAAGCGAGACGCGATCACCGGCAACCTCTCAGGCGGTGAGCGAACACGGGTCTCGCTGGCTGCGGCATTGCTCTCCGACCCCGAGCTGTACCTGCTGGACGAGCCGACCGTGGGCCTGGATCCCGTTCTGCGCCGGGATCTGTGGCAGCTGTTCGCGGGCCTGGCCGAACGTGGCAGGACGCTGCTGGTGTCGAGTCACGTCATGGACGAGGCCGCCCGATGCGACCGCGTGCTGCTGATGCGCGAAGGCCGGCTGGTAGCCGAGGACACGCCGGACGGCCTGCGCGCGACAACCGGCGAAACCGATCTCGAAAAGGCCTTCCTAACGCTTGCTGAACGTGCTCCGGCCCCTGCATAACCGCTGAATGACCGCTGACCCGCAAGTACCTGGAGGCCTCATGACCAGACGCCGGACGCTCGCGACGGCCCGACGCGTGCTGCAGCAGCTGTCCCACGATCGGCGCAGCCTCGCGCTAATGATCGTGGTCCCGTCGGTGCTGCTGATCCTGTTCAAGTACGTGTATTCGGGCAACGTGCTCGTCTTCGACCGGATCGCACCGCAACTGCTGGGGATCTTCCCGTTCATCATCATGTTTCTGGTGACCTCGGTGACGATGGTCCGCGAGCGCACCTCGGGCACGCTCGAGCGGTTGCTGACCACACCCCTGCAACGCGGTGAGCTGATTCTCGGCTATGCGCTGGCCTTCGGAGTCGCCGCACTGGTCCAGTCGATCGTGACCTCGGCGATCGCACTCGGGCCACTGCAGCTCAGTGTCCGCAGCATCTGGATCATCGGGCTGTTCGCCGTTCTGGACGCGCTGCTCGGCACTGCGCTCGGCCTGCTCATGTCGGCATTCGCGAAGACCGAATTTCAGGCAGTGCAATTCATGCCGGCGGTGGTCCTGCCACAACTACTGCTCTGCGGGCTGCTCAACCCGCGAGATCAGATGGCCAGCGTCCTGCGGTGGATCTCGAACGTGCTGCCGCTCAGCTACGCCACCGACGCTTTCAACAGGGCAGCCGGGCAAGTCGGGTTGAATGGCCGGATGTGGCTGGATCTGATGGTGCTCACCGCGAGCCTGGCAGCGGCGGTCTGCCTGGCCGCTCTGACCTTGCGGCGCCGGACAGCGTGAGTCCGCGGTCCGCGCGGGGCCCAGGCAGACCCCGCGCCGGCGAGAACGCCGATACCCGTCAGCAGATCATCGCCTCGGCACGAAAGCTCTTTGCCGACAAGGGTTTCTCGGGAGCGACGGTGCGCTCCATCGCCGCGGATGCAGGCGTGGACCCCGGCTTGATCCGGCACTACTTCGGTGACAAGGCCGGTCTTCTGGTCGCCACCATGCAGTTGCCGATCAACCCGCAGGAGATCCTTCGGCGGGTCTTCGCGGCGGGGCCGGACGGTTTGGGCACCAGGATCATCCGGACCTTCCTTACCCAGTGGGATCCACACCGCGACGTCCT
>JAVEES010000384.1 GCA_030840285.1 Pseudonocardiales bacterium | reverse complement strand
GCCCGATCCCGTCCCGCCGTCACCGAAGTTCCAGGCGTAGCCGCTGATCGAACCGTCCGGGTCACCGGACGCGGTTCCGTTGAAATTGCAGCTCAATTGCGTGCAGGTCGCGGTGAAGGATGCAGTCGGCGCGGCGTTGCCACCTGAGGTCGTCACCGCATTGGACGCCGATCCCGACACCGTATTGCCGAATGGATCACTGACGACTATCCGGTAGGTGTGAGCCCCATTCGGCGGGCTGTTGTCGGTAAAGGTCTGCGCGGGTTTGGGGACCGTGTAGAAGCGCGTGTCGGCGGTGGTGCTGCCGATCGGGTTGGTGCCGGCGTCGCGGTAGACGCGATAGGTCAGCACGCCGTTGTCGGTGTCCCAGGTGGTTGCCCAGCTCAGGCGGATCGCGGTGCCCGACAGGCTCGCGACCGGAGTGAGCGCCGTGGCCGCCAGTGGTCCCATCTTGTTGGGTGCCAGCCCCGCCCGCGCGAAGCGAGCCAGGCCCTGCTGAGCCACACCATTGACGCGTGGGAATTCCCCGCCCAGCACGACGTAATCGGCGTTGCCGGATACCGACCACGCTGCCTGGCTCTGGCCGGTGAACGTGCCTGGCGTGACGTCGGGGTTCCAGTCCAGCAACGTGCCGCACGGCTGGCCGCCGAAGTTGGCGTAACTGCCAGGCGGGTTCGTCCGCAGGGTGCCGGTGCGGTAGGTGGTGAAGGCCAGGGCGTGGTGACCGACGTGCTGGGTGTCCTCGCCGAAGGCGCCGAGGTTGCCGCAGTAGTGATTGTGCCCGACCGTGTAGAGCGACTGACCGATCGGCCACGCGCTGTAGGTGTCGCCGTGACAGTCGTTGAGGAAGACGACGTCACCGGTCGCGTTGATCGCAAAGTTTCCCTCGACATTTCCACCGCTGCCGTAGACGTAGCCAGAGCCGTAGATGTTCAGCGAATCAGATGACAGCGACAGGATCGCGGCATCTGGTCCCGCGTCCTTGATCACCGGGTTGGACGTCCACGGGGTCGCCGCCCCGGCGGCCTGGTCCACCGCGCCGAGCCCGTATCGGGGCTGCCCGCCCAGCGTGGTGAAGTGGCCGCCAGCCACCACCTTGGACTTGTCGGGCGAGACCGTCAGGGCGTTCACCGTGGCGTTCGCGCCGGGATTCCATGACGTGACGGCCCCGCTCAGCCCGTCGAACGCCGCGAGCCTGGAGCGTCCCTGATTGCCGGCGCTGGAGAATGCGCCACCGACATAGACCACGGAGTTCGAGGCTGTCAGGGCGTACACCGTCGCATCCACCGATCCCAGAAAGGACGTCAGCAGCGCACCGGTCGACGTGCTGAACGCGGCGACCCGGTTGTGGGTCTGGCCGTCGACCTGGGTGAACTCGCCGCCGACATAGACCCGCGCTCCGTCCGGTGAGGCTGTGATGCCGCGCCCTTGCGCGTTCAGACTGTGGTTGAAGCTCGTGATCAGGCTGCCGGTCCGGATGTCGTAGGCGAGCAGGTTGCCTCGTGCGACTTCCCCGGTCCCCGAACGGGCACCCGGCGGCCTCGCCGAGCTGAAGTTGCCCGTGACGTAGACGGTGTTGCCGACAACGACCTGAGACCATACGACACCGTTGATTTGCCAGGTGGGCAGGCTGTCATTGCTGACCGTGGCCGGAGTTCCGGCTGGCGGCGCCGTGTCCGCGCCTGCCACGCTTGACCAGCCGGCCGCCACCAGCGAGCTCGCGGTGACGATCAGCGCCAGCACTGTCGCGATGGCGCCCCGACGCATCCGGACAAGCCGAACCGGCGTGATGAAACGCTGCATGACTGCCCCCGTCCGCCACACCCAGCCTGACACCGCAGCGCCGATGCCGAAACCCCCAACCGCACGAGGAATTTCCACGCCCGCTACGGCACCAACTGGGAGGAATCGACCCATCGCTCTGCGAGGCAGGCGGGTGCTAGCTTTCTCGTGCAGCTGGTAGCGCCTGACATCCAGGCCGGGCACTGGGCATCGACCAGGAGGATCAGCGACGTGAGTACTCCGCAAGCACCGGTGATATTCATCCATGGACTCTGGCTGCACTCCACGAGCTGGCGAAACTGGGCCGAACTGTTCAGCGACGCCGGCTACCAAACCGACTCTCCGGAATGGCCCGGGGTGCCCGAGGATCTGGAACAGGCACGCCAACATCCGGAGTACCAGGCGGGCAAAGGCCTCGGCGAGGTGATCGAACACCATGCCCAGTACCTGGCAAGCTTCGATGCGAAGCCCGTCGTCATAGGCCATTCATTCGGCGGGCTGGTAGCACAGAGCCTGCTCGGTAAGGGCTTGGCGGCGGCCGCGGTGGCTATCGATCCCGCACCGATCAAGGGAGTGCTCCCGCTGCCACTGGCACAGCTGCGCTCGGCCGCGCCGGTGCTGGCCAATCCGCTCAATCGCAACAAGGTATTTCGTCTGAACAAGAAGCAATTCCGCTACGCGTTCGGCAATGCGATCTCGGAGCAGGAATCCGACCAACTGCATGACAAATGGACGATTCCCTCGACGAACAAGCCTCTTTTCGATGCAGCAATCGCCAATTTCAATCCGAAGGCGGCCTCCAAGGTGGATACCAAGCGCGGCGATCGCGAGCCGCTGCTGATCATCTCCGGCACGCAGGACCACACCGTGCCGGACGCTGTGAGCCGGGCGGCCTACAAGCTCTACCGGCATTCCCCCGCGGTCACCGAACTGATGCAGTTCGACCGCGGACACTCCATCACCGTCGACCATGGCTGGCGTGAGGTCGCCGAGGCGTCCATGGATTGGCTCAAGGCGCAGGGCCTCTAGCTCCGCTCTAGGCAGAACTCACGGCGCGTCGCCGCGGGCCGACCTAGGATGGCTGGATGCAAGGCTCCGAACCCGCGCGCCCGGCAATCCTGTCCGTCGACGATGACCCGAGCGTGTCTCGCGCTATCGCCCGGGACCTGCGCAGGCAGTACGGCGCCACCCACCGGATCGTGCGAGCCGAATCAGGTGTCGAGGCGCTGGATGCCCTTCGTGAGATGAAGTTGCGCGGTGAGCAGGTGGCGGTGCTGCTGGCCGACTATCGAATGCCCGGCATGAGCGGCATCGAGTTTCTCGAGCAGGCGATGGATCTCTACCCCGCCGCGCGCCGGGTGCTGCTGACCGCCTATGCCGATACCGATGCCGCGATCCAGGCGATCAACGTCGTGGATCTGGACTACTACCTGCTCAAGCCGTGGGATCCGCCGGCGGAGAAGCTGTACCCGGTGCTGGATGAGCTGCTGGACTCCTGGGCCGCGACCGATCATCAGCGCGTCCCCGAGACCAAGGTGATCGGGCATCGCTGGTCGGCGCGTTCCTCGGCGGTGCGGGAGTTCCTGGCCCGCAACCAGGTGCCCTATCGCTGGTACCAGTCGGACTCCCCCGAGGGGCAGCGGTTGCTCGCGGCCGCGCACGCCACCGATGATCACCGGCTGCCGGTGGTGATCACCGAAGCCGGCGACGCGCTGATCGAGCCCACCGATACGGAACTGGCCAACCGGGTGGGACTGAACACCATCCCGGCGAAGGACTTCTACGACCTCATCGTGATCGGTGGCGGCCCCGCCGGGCTCGGCGCCGCGGTGTACGGCGCATCCGAGGGACTGCGGACCGTCCTCATCGAACGGACGGCCACCGGTGGCCAGGCCGGCCAGAGTTCGCGCATCGAGAACTACCTCGGCTTTCCCGATGGCGTCTCCGGGGCACAGCTCACCGAGCGGGCCAGGCGCCAGGCCACCCGGTTCGGCGCCGAGATCATCACCACCCGCGACGTCGTCGGCCTGGAGGTGAACGGTTCGGCGCGTACGGTGCGCTTCTCGGACGGGGCGACGCTCGACGCGCACACCGTCATCCTGGCCACCGGCGTCTCCTACCGGCAGCTCGCCGCCCCGGGCATGCGCGAGCTGGTCGGCCGCGGCGTGTACTACGGCTCGGCGCTGACCGAAGCAGCCAACTGCGCCGGACGCGACATCGTCATCGTCGGCGGGGCCAACTCGGCCGGGCAGGCAGCGGTCTATCTGGCCAGGCACGCCCGCTCGGTGACGATGCTGGTCCGTGGCAAGTCGCTGGAATCGTCGATGTCCTATTACCTGATTCAGCAGATCGCCGGCATCGAGAACATCTCGGTGCGGACCTGCACCGAGATCGCCGAGGCGCACGGCGATGACCACCTGGAAGCCATCACCGTGCGGGACACCGCGACCGGAGACACCGAGAAGCTGGAGACCCACTGGGTGTTCGCGTTCATCGGCGCCGCCCCGCACACCGACTGGTTGGCGGGCGTCGTGGTGCGCGACGAGTACGGCTTCGTAGTCTCCGGACCGGATCTGAGCGTCGCAGGTGAGCCGCCAGCAGGGTGGACCCTGGAGCGAACCCCGTATCACCTGGAGACGAGCGTGCCGGGCGTGTTCGTGGCTGGAGATGCCCGCTGCGAGTCGGCCAAGCGGGTCGCCAGCGCGGTGGGCGAAGGTGCGATGGCGGTCATGCTGGTGCACCGTTACCTGGAGGTGCTATGACCGGGCCGATCGAGCAGCAGGAGCAAACCGCGACCGCTGGTGACAACGAGCTACTCCAATGCAGCCCGGCCGAGCTGCACAGCCTGTTCCTGTTCGAGAAACTCACCGACGAGCAGACCCGGTTCCTCTGCGAGCACGGCCGGGTCATCGCCTTGGACGAGGGCCCGGTGTATTCCGAAGGTGGCCCTGCGTCGTGCTTCTACGTCCTGCTCGAGGGCACCATCGTTCTCTCGCGCCTGGTCGGCTCGGACGACGTCGAGGTGACGCGGACCTCGCAGCGCGGGGTCTATGCCGGCGCCTGGCGGTCCTTCCTCGGCGATCGAGTGCCGCAGGTCTATGACAGTTCACTGCGCGCGGTGACGCCATCGCGGTTCTTCGTGCTTGAAGCCGACGTCTTCGCCGGGATCATCGCGGACTGGTTCCCGATGGCGCTGCACCTGCTGGAGGGAGTCTTCTTCGGCGTGCAGAACAGCCAGCAGGTCATCGCGCAGCGGGAGCGGTTGCTGGCTTTGGGTTCGCTCTCGGCCGGCCTCACCCACGAGCTCAACAATCCGGCCGCGGCCGCGGTGCGGGCGACCTCGTCGCTGCGCGAGCGGGTTGCCGGGATGCGGCGAAAGCTGGCCACGATCGCCTCGGGACCGTTCGACCGGACCACCCTGGATGGCCTGATCAGGCTGCAGGAGGACGCGGTCGAGCACCTGTCCAAGGCACCGGTGCTCTCGGCGATGGAGGCCTCGGACCGCGAGGACGAGATCGCCGGCTGGCTGGAGGAACACCAGATCGCCCGAGGGTGGGACATCGCCCCGACGTTCGTGCAGGCCGGCCTCGACATCGCGTGGCTGGATCAGGTCACCGGCCGGGTCGATGACCGAACCCTGGAAGGCGCTGTCCGGTGGCTGAACTACACCCTGGAGACAGAGCTGCTGATGAACGAGATAGAGGACTCAACCACTCGAATCTCGACCCTGGTGGCCGGCGCGAAGCAGTACTCACAGATGGACCGGGCACCCTTCCAGGTCGTCGACGTGCACGAACTTCTGGACAGCACGATCATGATGCTCGGCAGCAAGATCGGCGACGGGATCAGGGTGGTCAAGGACTATGACCGTTCGCTGCCCGCCATCCCCGCCTATGCGGCCGAGCTCAACCAGGTCTGGACGAACCTCATCGACAACGCGGTGGCAGCGATGCCCGAGGGCGGCACGCTGACCGTCCGCACCACGCACGCGGAGGACCGATTGCTGGTCGAGATCTGCGACACCGGATCGGGCATCCCCGCTGAGATCCAGTCCCGCATCTTCGAGCCGTTCTTCACCACCAAGCCGATCGGTCAGGGCACCGGCCTCGGCCTGGACATCTCCTGGCGAATCGTGGTGAAGAAGCATCACGGGGACCTCAAGGTCATCTCGGTGCCCGGTGATACCCGGTTCCAGGTGCGCTTGCCGTTCACCGCGCCGAGCTTGGCCGACCCGGCGCCAGAAGCGCTGGCTGCCCTTGAAGGGGGAAACCCATGACCGAAGCCACTGCGATCGACCCGACGGCCAGGCCTAGCGGCACCGGCTGCGTGGAATGCGACGCGGCGGACGGCTGGTGGCTGCATCTGCGGCGATGCGCCCAGTGCGGGCACATCGGCTGCTGCGATACCTCGCCGAACCAGCACGCCAGACGGCACGCGGCCGAGAGCGGGCATCCGATCATTCGATCGTTCGAGCCCGGTGAGGACTGGTTCTGGAGCTTCGAGACCGAAAGC
>JAVEES010000370.1 GCA_030840285.1 Pseudonocardiales bacterium | reverse complement strand
GGTGCGGCGCGGTTGGGTGGTGGTGTCCTGCCGCGCCGCACTGCATGTGACGGCTGAGGGATCAGGCGGGCCGGCCCGCCGACGTATCGCGGAGGAGCAGGATTCATGACGAGCTTCAACATCACCGGCCTGTCCTCGGGAATCGATACCTCGGCCCTGATCACGCAGCTCATGACGCTCGCTGCGGCCCCGCAAACCGCGCTGCAGAACCAGCTGAGCGCTACCCAGACCGAGCTGTCGGCCTTCCAGACGCTCAACACCAAGCTGGCCGCGGTGAAGTCCGCCGCCGATACCCTGGCGCTGAGCTCGACCTGGGCTGCAACCAGCGCGACGTCCTCGGACACCTCGATCCTCGCGACCGGCTCGTCCAACGCCCTTGCCGGCACCGCGACCTCGTTCTCGGTGACCGCCGTAGCTCAGGCGCAAACCAGCACGCTCGCGCTCAGCGACCCGAACAACGCCGCGGACTCCTCGGCAGGCCTGACGCTGACGATCGGCGGCACGTCCACGACGCTCTCGTTGGCTGGTAATGCCGCAACCGACGTGGTGAGCGCGGTCAACTCCGCCAACCTCGGCGTGCGGGCCTCGATCATCGCGACCAGCACCGGCTCGGTGCTGCAGTTCAGCTCCACGGCGAGCGGTACCGCGAACAGCTTCGACATCAGCGGGCTCAGCGGCAGCCTGCAGACCCTCACCGCAGCCCAGGACGCCTCGATCACCGTCGGCTCCGGCCCCGCGGCCTACACCGTCAGCAGCTCGACGAACACCTTCGCCAACGCGATCCCTGGCGTGACGTTCAGTGTCAGCAAGCTGACCGCGAATGCCACGATCTCGGTCGCCACCGATGCCACCAGCATCTCCAATGCGGTGTCCGCCCTGGTGAACGCGACGAACGATGCGCTCAAGACGATCGGCGCGGCCACGGGCAAGGGCGCGGTGCTGGCCGGCGACAACACCGTCAGCTCGCTCACCCAGAAACTTCTCGGCGTGATCAGCGCAGGAACGTCCGGCAAGAGTTTCAGCACCGCGGGTGTAGGCATCACCTCGGCAGGCCAGCTGACCTTCGACGCGGCGGCGTTTGCATCGGCGTACGCGAAGGATCCGACCGGAATCCAGTCGATGGTGCGGACGGGCCTGGCCACGGGACTCTCGACGGCGGGCTCGAACGCGACCGATCCCGGCACCGGCACCCTGAGCCAGTTGATCACCGCAGACAACACCCAGATCAGCTCGCTCACCAAGCAGATCAGCGCGTGGGATTCAAAGCTGGCTACCCAGAAGTCCACGCTGGAGGCCAAATTCGCGGCGATGGAGGCCGCCCTGTCCAAGCTCAAGTCCCAATCGAGCTTCCTGACCTCGGTGTTCTCCAGTTCCACCACGTCCACGTCCACGCCTAGCTCAACCGGCTAGCGCCCCACCGCGCAACCCACCGGCAGGCCGGCCTCGTTCTGCCGGCCGACTGAAGTACGCCCAGTACCCCGATAGGAGAAGCAGAGTGGCTGCAAGCCCCGCGCAGCTCCGCTATCTGGCGGATGCGGTGAACACCGCCTCCCCCGCGCAGCGGCTCGTGATGCTCTATGACCGCACGCTGCTCGACATCCGTCGAGCCGGCCGGGCTCAGGAGTCCGGCGATGCCTTCGGCGCCGCCCAAGAGCTGCGGCACGCTCAGCAGATCATCGCCGAGCTCCGGACGTCGCTGCGCCTGGGCGACTGGCCGGGTGCGGAGAATCTCGCGTCGCTGTACGGGTTCTTGCTGCGTGAGCTGATCGACCTCGCGCTGCACGCCGATGCCGCCCGGCTGGCCAAAGTCGAGCAGATCGTCACGGGTCTGCGGGAATCGTGGTCCGCGGCCGGGGCTGCCCTGATCGAGGCCACAACGGAGCGTGCCGAAACAGCTGCCGAAGGCCGCGCCCGCCAGGCCGGCCAGGTCGCCTGGGTGGGCTGAGGCAGAGATGCCCGAGGCGTCACGCCCGGAACCGCCCCGGTGGGAGGACGTCCTCGCCGAGTGCGAGGCAACCGCCGCCGCGGCCGAGCAGCTGCTCCGCAACCGTGCCGGCCTGACGGCCGATGCGCTTTGGCCACCGGCCGCACTGGACCTGTGGGGGCTGGCGCTGCCGCCGCTACCCGCCGCGTTACGGGAACGCGCGCTGGCGGTACACCGGCGTCAACAACAGCTTCAGGCCGACCTCGCGGCCGAGCTGGCGAGCATCGCCTACCAGATCCAGCTGAGTTCGGCGGCCGAGCCTGCCGCCGGTCCGCCTCGGTTCCTTGATCGCAGCGGGTGAGAGACCTCTCCCGCTGCCTCATCAGGACGGTTTGGACACTTTCCGTAGCGATTTCCGTACAAAGACTTAACTCTCTGTAGCCGGCGCCGATCATGATCATGAGCACGGATTGCTCACTGGACGCCAATGGACTGGCGAGACCGCTCCTTCGTCGAAGAGGTTTCGTTACGTGCTCGATGACATCGCATCCGTGACGCTGCAAACTGCCCTGACCGGCCTCTCCGCTCGGCAACGCGTTACGGCCAACAACATCGCCAACCTCGAAACTCCCAACTTCTCTGCCAGCCAGGTGTCCTTCGAGGACAGCCTGCGCGCGGCGGTCGCGGGAGGTGACCCAAACTCTGCGGTGCTCAGCGAGACCGCGCAGCCGGGAACGGTCAGCGCGAACGGCAACGACGTAAACCTGGACGAGCAGACCGTCACGGATCAGAAGACCCAGCTTCAGTATGAGCTGCTATCCGGCGCGATGAGCTCGAAGTTAAGTTTGATCGACACCGTGATCAAGGGCTGATCGCGATGTCTCTCTTCTCCGGGATGAATATCTCGGGCACCGGACTGACCACGTTCCGCACCTGGATCGATGCCCTGGCTAACAACATCGCCAACGTCAACACCGCTCGGCCGACCTCAGGCGCCGCCTTCCAGGCAACCTACGTCCAGGCGCAAGAGATCGGTGGCGCCGCGAACGGCGGCGGCGGCGTCAGCGCCGACACCACCGCCAAGAGCAGCGCCCAAGGCCGGCTGACGTACCAGCCCAACAACCCATTGGCTGACAAGAACGGCTACGTCCGGATGCCCGACATCGACATGGGCGAGCAGATGGGCAACCTGATCATGGCCCAGCGTGCCTTCGAGGCCAACGCCTCAGCCATCGACCGGGCCAAGCAGACCTACCAGGCAGCCATCAACATCGGAAAGAGCCGATAGAACATGACGATTCCCGCGATCGGCGCGCTCACCAGTGCCTTGAACACGACGCCCACCTCTGGCATCACGCCGACGGTATCCACCGGACCGACGGCACCGACGGCGTCGAGCCCCACCAGCGGCAGCGACTTCGCGAGCATGCTGAGCAAGGGGCTGGACGCCGTTCAGTCAGCGCAGAGCAACGCCGACAACCTTGCCGTCCAGGCGGCCACCGGTGACCTGACCGACGTGCACGCCTACACCATCGCCGCAACCCAGGCCTCGCTGATGACCGAGCTGGCAACGGCGATCCGGACGAAGGGCGTCGACGCCTTCAACCAGATCATGGGCATGCAGGCCTGATATGAAAGACCAGATCCTCGAGCGCCTGCTGGGCTTTTGGCGCGGCTTCCTCGCCTTCTCGCCAGGACAGAAGGCGGTCACCATCGCCGCCGTGGTCGCGCTGGCGGTCGGCGGCTGGATGTTCTCCTCATGGGCGTCCAAGCCGACCTACGCGCCCTTGTTCACCAATCTCGCGCCGGCCGATGCCAGCGCCATCATCGACAAGTTGAACGCGAGCAAGTCGCCCTACCAACTGGCTGCCAACGGCACCGAGATCCTGGTGCCGCAGAAGCAGGTCTACCCGCTTCGCCTGACGATGAGCTCGGCAGGCCTGCCGACCGCGGGCAGCACCGGATACAGCCTGCTGGACAAGGAAGGCATCACGACCTCGGAGTTCAAGCAGCACGTCGACTACCAGCGGGCCCTGGAAGGCGAGCTCTCCAACACCATCAAGTCGATCAGCGGTGTCGCGGCCGCGGCCGTCCACCTGGCCATACCGCAGCCGACGGTCTTCGACGACGGCACCCAGAAGCCGACCGCCTCGGTGTTGCTCACCACGCTGCCCGGCACCATCCTGACCACGCCGCAGGTGCAGTCCGTCGTGAACCTGGTGTCGTCCTCGGTTCCGGGCTTGAGTGCGGACCAGGTCAGCGTCTCCGATTCCACCGGCAAGGTGCTGTCCACCGCGGGTGACGGCATCAGCTCCGCGCTATCAGACACCCGGGCACAGCAGACCCAGGCCTACGAGCAGCAGATCGACAGCAACGTCCAGGCGATGCTGGACAAGATGGTCGGTCCGGGGCACGCCCAGGTCGTCGCGCACGCGGATCTCAACTACGACAAGGTGACCTCGAGCGCCACGGTGTACAGCTCGGCCAGTGGCGTGCCGCCGCTTGCCGAGGCCAACTCCAGCGAGAGCCTCGGTGGCGGCGCCAGTTCGGCCGGAGGCGTGGTGGGAGCGGGTACCCCGGCTGCGAGCAGTTCGGGCTCGCCAGCGAACAGTGGCTATCTCAAGACCAGCAACACCCGCAACAACGCCGTCAACAGCGATGTTTCGACCACCACCCCGGCCCTGGGCAACGTTCGCTCGCTGAGCCTGGCGGTGCTGCTGGATCAGAAGACCGCGGGCACCGTGAACCTCAACTCGGTGAAGCAACTGGTCAGCTCCGCGGCGGGCCTGGACCTCAAGCGCGGTGACAGCCTCGCGGTCACCACGGCGCCGTTCAACACCAGCCAGGCCGATGCCGCGGCCGCAGCCGCGGCAGCCGCCGCCCGCCAGGCCGCGAGTGCCAAGCGCTCCGCACAGCTGGTCTCACTCCTCAAGACCGGCGGCCTGGTCCTGCTGGTGGTCGCGGTCGTCGTGATCACCCTGATCGCGAACAAGCGGCGCAAGAATACCGAGCCGCCGGACGACCTGGACCTGTTCCTGTCGACCCTTCGCGATGACCCCGATTCGTTGCCGCCGGCGCCGCGAGATGTCGTGCCGCAGCCGTCCGGCGAGTCCCAACTTGGCCAAGCACGTCAACGGCAGCTGGCCGAGATGGCCGACAGCGACCCACAGGAAGTCGCCCGGCTGCTGCGTGGCTGGCTGAATTCGAAGGAGAACTGACGACGATGCGGGACACTCTTGCCCCTGGCGTATCGGGCGAGGCCGGCGCGCCGTCCGCGGCTGCTACCGGCCCCGCGGAACTGCTGAGAAACATGGGGGGTCGGCGCAAGGCCGCGATCCTGCTGTTGCAGCTGGATCGCGCGGCCTCGGCCAGGGTGCTGGCGCAGTTGCCCGAGTCCGAACTGGAAGACCTGTCGGCCGAAATTGCAAGGGTTGGCGAGGTGACCGGGGAGATGGCCTCGGCGGTGCTGCGCGAATTCGGCATGCTCGCCTCCAACGGCCCGTCCGGCGTGCACGGCGGTATGGATTCCACCCGAGCGATGCTGATTGCCGCGGTCGGCGAGAACCGGGCGAACGAGATTCTGGGCCGGCTTTCCACGACGGTGCTCGACGTGCCGTTCAAGTTCCTGCAGAACGCCGACGCCCGCCAGCTGCTGAGCTTCATCTCAGATGAGCACCCGCAAACCATCTCACTCGTGCTCGCCCACATCCCGGCACCGCTTGCCTCCAAGGTGCTTGCGGGGCTCGGCGCCGAACTGCAGGCTGACGTGGCCCACCGGATCGCCACCATGGACCGCACCTCCCCCGAGGTGATCCGACAGGTCGAAGCCGGTCTCGAACGACGGATGTCGACGATGCTTGTCCCCGCCGACCTGTCGGCCGTCGGCGGTGTTCAGCCGCTCGTGGAAATCATCAACCGCGCCGACCGTGGCACCGAGAAACTCATCCTCGAGGGGCTCGAACAACGCGACCCAGAGCTTGCCGACGAGGTCCGCAGCCGGATGTTCGTCTTCGAGGATCTGATCAATCTGGACGACCGCGCCGTGCAGTTGGTGCTTCGCCAGGTGGAGGTGGCCAATCTCGCGATCGCGCTGAAGGGCGTCAACTCCGTGGTGCGCAACAAGGTCATGAGCAACATGTCCGAACGCGCCGCGGACACCCTCGCCGAGGAGATCGAACTTCTCGGACCCGTCCGGGTGCAGACGGTCGAGGAGGCGCAGACCGAGGTCGTACGGATCATCCGTTCCCTGGAGGAAGAGGGCCAGATCATCGTCCGCCGCGGCGCGGAGGACCAGTTCGTTGCCTGACGCAGTGGATTTCGTCCTCGCCGGCAGCAGCGCGATTCCGGCCGACCTGCTCGATCGTGCGCGGGCGGGTGCCGAGGCAATCGGTTACGCGCACGGCTGGTCACAAGGAGTGCGAGAGGCGCGCCAGTTGATGGCGGCCGAGCAGTCGATGGCCCGAGCTGAGCAGGATCGGCAGGCCGAGGCCGCCCTGCACCAGATCAACGCCATCATGACCAGCCTGGCCGCCGCCTCAGCCGCCATCGAGGCACAGGCAGCGGAGTCGGCTGAGGACGACGAGCCCGCTCTGATCGCAGCGGCCGTCACCATCGCAGAGGCGCTGGTCGGGCACGAACTGCGCGAGACCACGGCAGCCACCCGTGACGCGCTGGCCCGGATGCTTCAGCTGGCACCGCGGGACGAACCGACGATCATCCGGATCAACGCCGAGGTGCACGCCGCGCTGGGCGAGGCCGGAGTCGCTGAACTGCTGGCCTCGATCACCGGCGCGTCCGGGCGTCATATCGCTGTCGAGCCCGACGACACGCTGGCCGTCGGCGACGCCTTCGCCCGCTTCGGCTCCACCACTATCGACGGCCGGCTCTCAGAGGGAATCCGGCGCATCCGCGAGCAGCTGCGATGACGGCAACCTTGCTCAAGCGGGCCGCTGAACTGGCTGAGCTCGCCACACCACTTCGCTACGGCCGGGTGAGCCAGGTGGTGGGACTGTCCCTCACGGTGTCCGGGCTCGATGCGCGGATCGGTGACCTCGTGCAGCTCGGTGACGGCGGACATGCCGATCTGGCAGAGGTGGTCGCCGTCGGGCAGGACGAGTGCACCTGCCTTCCACTAGGCGAGATGGCCGGCATCGGCGCCGGGCTGCGAGCTCGCTCGACCGGCGCCCCGCTGCGGATCCAGGTCGGCGACGCGCTGCGCGGGCGGGTTCTGGACGGCCTCGGCCGACCGCTGGACGGGACCGCGCTGCCCGCCGGGCTCGAGACGGTGAGCGTGGAGCGCGCGGCGCCGTCGGCCTTGCTGCGCCGGCGGGTCGAGCAGCCCCTGTCACTCGGGGTGCGCGCCATAGACACCCTGATCAGCGTCGGGCGCGGCCAGCGGCTGGGCATCTTCGCAGGCTCAGGGGTAGGCAAATCCAGCCTGATGTCGATGATCACCCGTGGCACGACCGCGGAGATCACGGTCGTCGCGCTGATCGGCGAGCGTGGCCGTGAGGTGCGCGAATTCCTCGAGAACGACCTGGGCGACGAGGGCCTGAAGAACGCGATCGTGGTGGTCGCGACGTCGGACCAGCCGCCGATGGTCCGGCTGCGAGCGGCCTTCGTGGCAACCCGGATCGCCGAATTCTTTCGGGACGCCGGGCGTGACGTCCTGCTCCTGATGGACTCGATCACCCGGCTGGCCACCGCGCAGCGCGAGATCGGGCTTTCGGCCGGCGAACCGCCCGCTTCCCGCGGCTACCCGCCGTCGGTGTTCGCGATGATGCCGCGCTTGCTGGAGCGAGCCGGCGGCGGCGAACGCGGCTCGATCACGGGCCTGTACACCGTTCTCGTCGAGGGCGAGGACCATAACGAACCGGTGGCTGACACCGCGCGTTCCATCCTGGACGGCCACATCGTGCTCGACCGGCGGCTGGCCACAGCGGGACACTTCCCGTCCATCGACGTTCTGGAGTCGGTGTCGCGGGTGACGGGCGCGGTGACCGACGCCGAGCAGCGGCGCGTCGCCCGCGAGGCACGCCGGTTGCTCGCCGCCCGCCGCGACGTCAAGGAACTGGTGGAGATCGGTGCCTACGTCACGGGCACGAATCCGGACGCCGACCGCGCGCTGCAGTTGTGGCCCGCACTCGAAGGTTTCCTGCAGCAGCGTATGGAGGATCAGTCCAGCGCGGGCGCCGCGTGGCAGTCGCTGGCTGCGATAGTGGACAGCGTCCCGGCACCGGCAGGGCCGCAATGACCCGCCGACGGTGGTTGCCCACCATGGTTCGCGCCCAGCAGGCGCGCGAGGACAGCGCCGCCCGACGGCTCGCCCAGGCCCGCATGGACGCCGCTCAGGCCGTCGAGGCGGCTGCCGCGGAAACCGCCCGCCTCACTGGGATGTCAGCGCCCGGCACAGGGTCGCGCGGGGCGTTCCTCAACCAGGCCGCGACCCGCGACGCGGCAGCGGCAACCCATGCCGCGGCCGTGCACCGGGTGCGGTTCACGCACCAGCGGGTCGGGGTCGGCCTCAGCGAACTGAGCAGCGCCGCCCAGGCCCGCCGCACCGTGGAGCGCCTCTCCGAACGCATCGCGGCCGAGACCTACGCCGCTGAGCTCAGCAACCAGCAGCGTGAACTCGACGACGTGACGATCACCCGGTTCGGCCGCACCAGCGGAGGGCAGGCATGACGATCGACGTCAGCGGCCTGGACAGCGCGCGGGCCCGGATCTCCCAGATCCAGGCACAGTTGGTGGCCCTGGCTCCCGTGACGGGGACCTCGAGCACCTTGTCGTCCGGCGCCTCGTCGTCCGGCACCACGGGCAGCACCTTCGCCCAGGCACTCACCAGCGCCAGCGACGGCACGAGCGCGGCAGACCCCGGCTCCACCGTGACGACATCGCCGAGCGCGCCGGGCACCAACGGGGTGACGGGGGACGAGGTGGTGGCCTCGGCCAAGAAGTACCTCGGCGTGCCCTACGTCTTCGGCGGCACCACGGCTAGCGGCATCGACTGCTCCGGGCTGGTGCAGCGCGCCTATGGCGACCTCGGGATCGCGCTGCCTCGCCTCAGCTGGGATCAGGCCAATGCCGGTACCGCGGTCTCCACCCTTGCCCAGGCACAACCCGGAGACATCCTCGGGTTCGGCAATCCCGCCGAGCACGTCGCGATCTACCTCGGCAACAACCTGATGATCGCCGCACCGCAGCCAGGGGAGAACGTCAAGATCCAGAGCGTCTATGAGACTCCGGCCAGCATCCGGCTGATCACCGGGACCGACGCAACGGCGGGCTCGGCATCCGTGGCGGGCTCGGCAGCGGCGGTGGGCTCGGCAGCGTCCGGCGGCACCGGCCCGCTCGCGCAGTACAACGCTGTCTTCGCCCAGAACGAGAGCCGTTACCAGTTGCCCGCAGGCCTGCTGGCCGCAGTGGCACAGACCGAATCGGCCGGCAATGCCAGCGCGCTGAGCACGGCCGGTGCGCAAGGACTGATGCAGCTGATGCCGAGCACCGCCGCCGGCCTCGGGGTCAACCCCTGGGATCCGGTGCAAGCGGTACAGGGTGCCTCAGCGCTGCTCAGCGGCTACCTGCGCTAGTACAACTCGTTGCCGCTCGCCCGGGCCGCCTACAACGCCGGAC